>JAEWFE010000251.1 GCA_023389005.1 Bacillota bacterium | reverse complement strand
GCCTGCAGTCAGTTACTCGCTGAATTTGATGCAGATACGTGGGCAGCTATGCAAGAACATAGTAACACACAGCCGACTACTTTTAAAGAGGTGGCCGAGGTTTGGTTAACCAGCTACAAGTTAACCGTGCAGGATGCTACGTATAAAGGGACCAAAAATGTGCTAAAAAAATACTTATACCCTAAATTTGGTGATCGACCTATCGCTGAAATTACCCGCATTGAGTGTCAGCAAGCAGTAAATGATTGGTATTTACATTATTCAGCGCTTGGAGCTTTGATTGGCAAGGCTAGTCGTATCTTTAAATACGCCATTACCATGGACATGGTAAGTACTAATCCAATGGCGTCCGTCATTAGACCGGCTAAAAAGGATGCCCACAAACGAGTTAAAGTGTATACTAAGCAAGAATTTAATACGCTTATGGAATATTTAAAAACTAACCAAAAAAACTATAAATGGCATCTGATGTACGCATTGTTCCGTTTACTGTTCTTTTCTGGCTTACGCATCGCTGAAGCACTTGCACTCGAGTGGTCTGATATTGACTTTGAGGCCAAGAGTTTGAATGTTGATAAAACACTCAAACTCGTAAATAAAGAGCTGACTGTTGGTAAGCCTAAAACAGCAGCGAGCACAGCAGTATTGCCTATCGACGAGCAAACTTTGCAGGTTTTAAAAACTTGGCGCGTTTACCAAAAGAAAGCACGTCTTGCAATCGGATTAACTGGCGAGCCTCCAATATTTTGTGCTCGCAACGGTAAATGGCACTTTAATTCAAATATTTATCATGCGTTAAAAAAAGCAACTAAAGATGCGGGTGTCCCCTTTTATGGCGTGCATGTAACGCGACATACGCATGCCAGCTTTTTAATCGAAGCAGGTGCAAACTTAAAAGAGGTACAAACTCGACTAAGACATTCGTCGATTCAGATGACCATGGACGTATACGGTCACCTATCTAAAGAATATGAAGTCGGTACACTTGATAAGTTCGTCGCTTTTGTTAATGGCACTCAAAATGGCACTCAATGATTTATGCTCTATTTAAAAGCTATGAAACAGGCGTTACAAGTGATTTTTATATATTTTCTTTTACATTTTTAATATCAATTTTATCAATGTTTGAGTAATCATTCTTACTATCTTCCAGTAATCCCATCCTTGTTAGAATAGTCATTTGTTCATCATAACCATTTAATAATTCAGGTATTAAGACATTCATTGTTTTAATTGAAAAACGATGCCATTTTTGTGATGTTGAAATAGCAAAAATTTTAGGATCTTCAAGTAAATCATCAACAATTTGATTAGTGATAAAATCATATTTAGGTACCACTTTTTCAGAAATACGATTTCTAATTTCACCAATTTCAGTATTTAAATTGAAAATGAAAGCTAACTCATCAAAGCATTCTGTTGGCCATTCATTTATATCGATTCCTTTATTTAGCATATGTTTTCGAACTTTTCGATATACTTCTAATGTATGAAAATCAGGTTTATCATCTTTTTTGGTACGGAATCCTGAAATTTCTTCCTTCTTCACATTTACTTTTTTAGCAATAACATTTAGCATCTGTACTGTTTTTTCTGTAATAAGTAATTCAGATAAAATATCTTGTTTTTGTTCGGGAGTTAATCTTTCCGATCCATTATACCGAATATTCGTTAAATCGTTTAATAAGTTATAAACCTGTGCAGTCAATGAATTCGCTGGTGCACGTAGCTCATCTGGATTAACACTATCTTTACCAATAAGGATTTCGAAAATATTTTCTAACGTTTCACCATTTGTACGATAGATTCCATAATCAGTTCTAGATTTTTCATTACCTGGACCAATATAATAAGCTCGTTTACGACTAATAATTTTGACAATATTTTCGATTAAATCATCAGTAATTTCAGGATAATACTGTTTTTGGCAAATTAAGATTCTTTTTGCTTCATCAACATAAGCACTATTAGGAAATACATTTAAAAAATACTCTGGCTGTTCATCATATTCAACATAATTGGTGACTGTACCTCTAACTTTACCGTATTTTAACAAACGTTCATATTGTATCTCACCAGGTGTCTTATTCTTTAGAGCTTCTTGATTTTTTGCAATTTTCCCCTTAAAATCAGTAACATTCTCGTCTACAACATCATCTAATGAATAACTTATACCTCTACGTTTTGCAATATGTAGCATCGCAATCGCAATCTCATCTCTACTCAATTGATGCTCTAATCCTCTAACACGAATTTCATAAGGATTTTTATTAAGAGATGGGATAAAGCCGTTTTTTTTCAGTAATTTTTTCAAATCATTTAAGCGATTGACTCGTCTTCTTATCAAACGTCTTGATTGACGAAATTCACGACGTTCAACATTCTTTTGTGCAACTGCTGCAGGAAAAATACTTACACCGCTTTCTAAAATTTGTTTCGTTTTAGAATTAATAACAGCATAACCAACCGATCCCACACCAATATCAAATCCAATCGAAACGCTTTCTATATATTTCATAAATCATTCACAGTCCCTTCTATGTTCATATTTTATATAAATTAATAATACTTCTAATATTATGCTAAATCAATAGAAAAGTGAAATGTAATACAACAATTTTTACATTAAACAAAAACAGATAAAACGTTTTCTGACAATGCATTACTTTACAACTCTAACCTTCCATTTTTATATTCTTCCATATACGCTTCATATAACTCCATAACATAGTTTAAAGGATAACTTAACTCTCCTTCTTCACATTCCATCTCACCTAACAAAATCAGTGCACCTTTTGCCCAATCAGAAACTGGGATGCGCAACCAAGGCATGACTTCAGTATCGTTGATTAAGCTTTTGATTTTATCTAGAGTTTTCGGACTTGTATCGTTTTTCAAATAAGCATCGCGGCAAAATTTAGCTTTAGCAACACTTGGCATGATTGCCACCTCATTTCGATTTTCATAGCTTTATTATACCCAAAGTTCAATCATTTTCGTGGATTTTCGTAAAAAAGTATGCTACTAGATGCACAGTCAGAACAAGCCTTGATTGTTCCACTATGTGAGGCATTTCTCTTTTTTATTGCCAAAAATAATTAAAGAAGTGTAGCGAGCTCGAAAGGAATTGTGTTCTTTCGAGTTTTTTTATGCACCCAAGCACGCCTGACAGCATCTCCTATCCTCACCTTCATATACATTTCCATCTCTAGTCCCATCGGCAGTGACTTTATCTTATGGTATAATTATTTTGTAGTAACAATTTATGAAAAATATTGGAGGTTTTCTTATGGGTATTATTAAAGCAGCAATTCAAAGCGCCACATCGACATTGGCGGATCAGTGGCTAGATATTATTGAGCCAGATACAATGGACAATACCACGCTGATGTGTAAAGGCGTATTAATGTCCAAAAATAAAAAACGTGGCAGCAACACGAAAGGCTCCGTCGATTATATTTCTGATGGTTCGATGATTCGTGTCTATCCAAATATGATGATGCTTTTGGTAGAAGGCGGGCAAATTATCGACTACACAGCTGAAGAAGGCTACTATAAAGTCGACAATTCTGCGGCACCATCGCTATTTAACGGTGATTTTGAAGGGGCGCTGAATGAAAGTTTCGAGCGTTTCCGTTTTGGTGGAGTGACGCCAAGTAAGCAAGAAGTGTTCTTTATTAATTTACAAGAAATTCGCGGTATTCGTTTTGGTACGCAGCAACCGATCAACTATTTCGATAATTTTTACAATGCGGAATTATTCGTGCGCGCTCATGGTAGCTACTCCATCGCGATTACCGATCCGATTTTATTCTTCAAAAATGTCGTTCCTAAAGGGGTGACTCGCTTAACCATCGATGAAATTAACGAACAGTTCTTAATGGAATTTGTCAGCGGTCTACAAAGCTCGATCAACCAACTTTCGGCCCAAGGTGAACGCATTAGCTATCTAGCTTCTAAAACGGCGGAACTATCCAAAGTAATGAACCAAAACCTTGACGAACAATGGAAAGCTCTACGCGGCATCGAAATTGTCTCCATCGCCCTAGCCAGCATTTCTTATACGGATGATTCGCAACAACTCATCAACATGCGAAACAAAGGCGCGATGTTTAACGATCCAAATCTACGTGAAAGCTTTATGCAAACCAGTATCGCTCAAGGCATTGCGGATGCGGGCAACAATCCAAACGGCGCGGCCAATGCTTTCTTTGGTATGAATATGGGCGCGAACTTAACCGGCGATTACTTATCCCAAGCTTCTCGCCAAAATCAAGCACAAGCCCAACAAAATCAACAAGCGGCAAACACCTCAGCAGCGCAAGAATCAAGCTGGCACTGTCCGAACTGTAACCAAGAAAATACCGGCAAATTCTGCAGCAACTGTGGTACGCCTAAACCAACGACAACGACAAATGCTGGCATGAAGGTGCGTTGTAGCAAATGTAAGAGCGTGATTGAAATTACCAATGCCATGCCTAAGTTCTGCCCAGAGTGTGGCCAACCCTTTTTAGCAGAAAGTCTCGATTAAGGAAGTGAAATTATGGAAGCTTTAACCCATCGCTGCCCAAATTGTGGCGGGGCATTAACTTTTGAACCTAGCGACCAGCAATTTCATTGTCCCTACTGTTTGAGTGTCTTTACCGAAGAAGAAGTCACTACCTTCGAGCAAAAGCAAAAACAAGCCAAGGCCTTCGCACAAGATGAGGCCAATACCCAAGCGCAGACCACCCCGCAACCAATTGAAATAACAGAAGATGCCTATGATTTATATAGCTGTCCGAGTTGTGGGGCCCAGATAGCCTGTGAAGCCACCACAGCCGCAACTGAATGCTATTTTTGCCATAGTCCTGTTATTTTAAGTGGTCGTTTATCCGGGGATTTGCTGCCGGATAAAATCTTGCCTTTTAAAATAACTAAAAAAGAAGCGCAAAAGCAATTTATCAACTGGGCAAGCCATAAACATTTCGTCCCACGTGCCTTTTTCAATGAACAGCAAGTCGAAAAAATGACTGGCGTGTACTTTCCTTATTGGATTACTGAGGCCAAGGGAGAAGCGGAAATTAGCGGCCAAGCAACGACCATTCGTGTTTGGCAAGTAGGCAATGTCGAATATACCGAAACCAAGCAATACCATATCCATCGCAAAGGCAAGTTTCATTTTAAAAACCTTGTGAAAAATGCCCTAACGAAAAATGTGCAAAAGAAAATGGTCGAAGCGGTCCAACCTTTTCCACTTGAGGCGATGCAGGACTTTCATTCGCAATATTTATCTGGCTTTTTAGCTGAAAAGCGCGATATCGAATTTGACCAATTGAAAGCCAATGTCCGTCACGAAATGGGGAATTATGCCTTAGAAGCGTTTGAAGATACGATTGCGGCTCAAACTAGTTTTCAGCCTGAAATCCAAGAAAGCAAGGTCCTCGCCATTGATAAACAATATGTGCTGTTGCCGATGTGGCTGGTTACCTATAAAAACCGCGCTTCATCCAATAAAGTGTACTATTACGCAATGAATGGCATCACCGGAAAAACAGCCGGGATTTTGCCTTTAGATTCGCTGAAGTTAGGACTGGTTTCTGGAATCAGTGGTGTGATTGTGACGGCGCTATTATTGTTAGGGGGGTATTTCTTCTTATGAGTACGAACCTATCTATCAAAAAATGGACGCTTTGGCTAAGCATGATTTGTGGGTTCATGCTATTTGTTATCGCATCCACTCCTCTTTATGCACAAGAAAATACCTATGTCAAAGATGAAAACAATCATTTATCCGCAAGCCAGCTTGATAACTTAGCCAAAATTGCTGAAAAAATTAAGGCTGAAAATCAAGCCACGACTTTGCTAGTGATTACCGATACACCAACGGATGATGTCGAATATTCGGCCCAAGAGTATCTTTACAACACCGTGGGCAAAGATGGCAATGGCGCGATTTTTTACATTGATTTGGCCACTCGTCACTTTACTACGGTGACATCTGGGAATATGATTGATTTTCTAACTGATGCACGATTGGAAGATATCAATGACAAAGTAACCGAATCGCTAAAAGACAATAACTTTGACCAGGCCGCAACTGATTATTTTGAAATGGTACTAGAAGATGTCAAAGCGGGGATTCCTCATCATCATTATCGCATCAATAAAGATACCGGGGAAATCACTTATATCAAGACGTTGACCCCGTTAGAAATTGGCATTGCGATAATCGGTGGAAT
>JAEWFE010000217.1 GCA_023389005.1 Bacillota bacterium | reverse complement strand
GGTTCGTCAAGTAAAATATAAGTAGCCTTAGAACTCATTGCTAAAATAAGTAAGAATAATTTTTGCATCCCCTTAGAAATCCGTTGATAGGTCCGATTCAATGGCAACTGATAAGCGTTCATTAGCTGGGTAAATAAATCGAGATCAAATTTCGGATAACTCAATTGATAGAATCCAGCAATTTTTTTCAATGAATAAGGATTAAAGAAATTTTCTTTTTCATCAATAAAGAAGATTTCTGTTTTATATTGCGGTTGTTCAAAAATATTTTCCCCATGAATCCAAACTTCTCCTGTATCTGCTAAGTATTGATTGCTTAGGGTACGAAAAAGGGTAGTTTTCCCTGAGCCATTGCGTCCAACTAAGCCAACGATTTCTCCAGGAGTTAATTCGAAGTGGATATTGCGTAATATTTCTTTTTGGTCAATCGTTTTAGATAGATTCGTGACTTTCATTTTCTGCTCCTCCTAACTCGGTGGTAATTTCGTCAATCCATTGTAAGATTTCATGATTCTCTATTTTCAGATGCCGTGCTTCAATCATGAAATTATAAAGTTGACTTTTCAGTTGTTGAATCTTGTAAGTATCTTTTGGTAAGTCTTGTGTTTCTTTGATAAATGTCCCTTTGCCTTTGACTGTGACGATGACTTGTTCAGCTTCTAGTTGTTTATAGGCTTTACTAACGGTATTGGGATTCATTAAGAGTTGTTTGGCAGCTTCACGAACCGAGGGGAGTTGATCGCCTGGTTGCAAAACACCTTGTATGACACTTTCTTTTACAGATAAGACGAGCTGTTCATAATAGGGTTTGCTACTCGTTTTGTCGATACTTAACATCATCTGCTTTGCTCCTTTCTATCTATTTTCACTGTCCTTCGTGTACTATTATAACTAGTACACTTAATACAGTCAATAGGACGCTATTTCTAAAATGAAAAAAATTTAATGAAAAATTTTTAAGCTGTAAAGAAAAAACTCTTTACACCGTGAGCAAAAACTGTTAAACTAGCACATGTGATTAAAAATTATGGAGGTGTTAATTAACATGGCAGTTAAAATTCGTTTAAAACGTATGGGATCTAAAAAAGCTCCTTTCTACCGTATTGTAGTTGCTGATTCACGTTCTCCTCGTGACGGACGTTTTATTGAAACTGTAGGTACTTACAATCCATTGAAAGACCCTGCAGAAGTAACAATCAAAGAAGATTTAGTACTTGATTGGTTATCAAAAGGTGCACAACCTTCTGATACTGTTCGTAACATCCTTTCAAAAGAAGGCGTTATGAAGAAACATCATGAAGCTAAATTTGCTAAGAAATAAGGTGAATGGATATGAAAGATTTGCAAGCTTTAGTCTTAACAATCGTTCGTCCATTAGTTACTCAGCCTGACCAAGTCCAATTGGAAGTGTCTGAGTCAGAAGAATTTATTGAATACAATTTGACCGTTGCACCAGAAGATATTGGTCGTATCATTGGCAAACAAGGTCGAGTAGCAAAAGCCATTCGTACTATTGTTTACAGTGTACGTGTAAATGGTCCAAAGAAGGTTCGTTTAAATATCTTAGACGGCAAAGAGTAATGATGAAAAGAAAAGACTGGGACTCAATAAGTTCTAGTCTTTTTTAGTACAAGGATGTGAGCCGGGACAAGATGAAGGATATGAGGAGGGATACTGATGGATTTTTGGATTATGTGTTTTGTGGTTGTGTGTCTTTTCATTGCTTTATTCAAAGTCAAATCTAAATTGCTGAAATTACTATTTTTGATCATCATCCTCTTTTTACTTTGGGTTTATCAGAGTGAATGGATGACGATGGTCCAGCAATTAAAGTCAGGTTCTCCTAAACTCATTGATTTACAGACTTTCAAAGATTGGTTGAATCATGGACTAGAAAAAATAAGACAGTTTGTTTCGCAATATATTTAAAATAGTAAGAAAGGAATGAGAGTAATGACGGAATTTTACAATGTTGGTAAGATTGTGAATACGCATGGTATCCGAGGAGAAGTCCGCGTGATTTCCCAGACAGATTTTCCAGAAGAGCGTTATCAAGTCGGCAATCAACTCACTTTATTTAGGGCTAAGCATGAGCCGTTGACACTAACGATTACCAGTCATCGTAAGCATAAAAACTTTGACTTATTAACTTTTGAGGGGTATACGAATGTCAATCAAGTAGAAGCTTTTCGCGATGGCATTTTAAAAGTTTCAAGTGAGGATTTATCCGAATTAGCTGAAGGTGAATTTTACTACCATGAAATTATCGGCTTAAGTGTCATTGATGAAAAGGGTGAAGTAATCGGGAAAGTTCAGGAAATTTTATCTCCAGGTGCGAATGATGTGTGGGTGGTCAAACGTCCAGGGAAGAAAGATTTCTTGTTACCATATATTGAGCCAGTAGTTAAAGAGATTAATGTCGCAGAAGGCTTTGTGAAAGTGGAATTGTTAGAAGGGTTGATGGATGATGAGGATTGATGTCTTAACTCTTTTTCCAAATATGTTTACCAATCCTTTAGGTGAATCGATTATCGGAAAGGCCCAAGAGAAGGATTTGTTAGAGCTTCATGTGCATAATTTCCGTGATTATTCAGACAACAAGCATCAAACCGTTGATGACTATCCATATGGTGGCGGTGCGGGCATGCTTTTGAAGGTTCAGCCCATCTATGATAATTTAAAGGCGATTGAAGCACAAACACCAGATGTCAAGAAGCGAATTATTTTACTTGATCCGGCGGGAAAACCCTTCAATCAAAAAATGGCTGAAGAATTTTCTAAAGAGGAGCAGCTTGTTTTTATTTGTGGTCATTATGAAGGGTATGATGAACGGATTCGAACTTTAGTGACGGATGAAGTTTCTCTAGGGGACTATGTGCTGACCGGGGGCGAACTCGGTGCGATGGTAATGATTGATGCTACAGTCCGCTTATTGCCAGATGTTTTAGGCAATCAAACTTCTGCTCAAACGGATTCACATTCGACCGGGTTATTAGAACATCCGCAATATACCCGACCAGCGAATTTCAAGGGGATGGAGGTACCGTTTGTCTTAACGAATGGTAATCATAAATTAATAGAAGAATGGCAATTAAAAGAATCATTGCGCAGAACCTATTTACGTCGTCCAGATATGCTTGAAAAATTGGATTTAACCAAACAAATGGCTAAACTACTAGCTGAGGTCAAACAAGAAGAAGCACAAAAAGATATTGAAGAATAAAGAAGGCAAGCGGGTAGGCAGGCTATCCGTTTGTTTTTTTGCTATAAAAAGAAAAAAACCACTCACCAAATGGGCAAGTGGTTTGTGTCGATAAATTAACGACGGATTTCTTTAATACGAGCTGCTTTACCGTGTAATGCACGTAAGTAGTAAAGTTTCGCACGACGTACTTTACCGTAACGTACTACTTCGATTTTAGCTACACGAGGTGTGTGTAATGGGAATGTACGTTCAACACCAACACCGTTAGAAATCTTACGTACTGTGTAAGTTTCGCTAATGCCAGCACCACGACGTTTGATTACTACACCTTCAAAAATTTGGATACGTTCACGTGAACCTTCCACAACTTTTGCGTGTACACGTACAGTATCACCAGGACGGAATGCTGGGATGTCTGAACGTAATTGTTCTTGAGTTAATTCTTGAATTAATGGATTCATTTCTTCTTTCTCCTTATACCAAATATTCTTAAGACTTTATAAGGCCCCAGCGGAATATCGTAATTAACGAGCAAACACGCTCAAAAAGTATATTAACATATTTTGCGCAGTGCTGTAAAGAGAAAATTCTTGTCAGACGGATGTTTTTTTGAAAATTACTGGGTTGTTTCAAAGATAATCAGTGAGCGTATTGAAAAAATAGTTAGAGAGGTGTAACGTTAAGGAAAAAGTAAAAGGAGTTGTTGATTATGCGTTTTGCTCAATTAAACGTAAATAATGAAATTCATCTCGCTATTCAAAAGGCGGAAGGTTATATTGATTTGGCTCTTTTAGCGCAAAAAGAAAAAGTAGCTTTACCTCAATCAATGTTGGCCTATTTACAAAATCAAGAAAAATATCAAGAAACCTTAAAGAAAGTGGCAAAAGAAGTTTCGCCGAATGTAACAGAAGCGATTTCTTTTGCACCGGTCGTCACGAATCCAGAAAAAATTCTTTGTGTAGGACTAAACTACATGAGTCATCGCTTAGAGACCAATCGTTTTGAAATGCCAGAATATCCTGTTTTGTTTAGTAAGTTTAACAATGCGTTGGCTAGTCATCAAGCGGTCATTGTACCACCGGATGAAGTGAAAAATTTGGATTATGAGGCAGAGCTAGTCTTAGTAATTGGAAAAACCATTTATCAAGCGGATTTAAAAGAAGCAAAACAGGCTATTTTTGGTTTAACCATTGGAAATGATTTTAGTGCGCGAGATTTACAGTTTAGAACCCAACAATGGCTACTTGGCAAAAGTTGTGACCAGTTTGCGCCAGTGGGTCCGGTAGTCGTTACCAGTGATGCGTTTGATTTGGATGATTTAGCCTTGGAAATTTCCTGTGAAGTCAATGGTGAATTACGACAACAGGCGAATACAAGAGATTTGATTTTTCAGTGTGCACAAGTCGTCAGTTATGCTTCACAGACGATGACTTTACGGCCGGGTGATTTAATTTTTACTGGTACGCCAAGTGGAGTCATTCTCGGTCAAAAAGAACAGGAGCAAAAATGGTTAACGACAGGCGATGAAGTGGTTGTGAAAATTGAAAATATCGGTGAATTATCTAATCGCATCGGATAAGAATGAACGAGGCTGATCCAAAAGTATTTTAGCAAGATAATTAAAAAAGAAATCCTTATGATGAAATAAATAATTAATAAAAGACAAAGAAAATCCGAA
Organism: Bacillota bacterium; assembly: GCA_023389005.1. Lineage (GTDB taxonomy): Bacteria > Bacillota > Bacilli > Lactobacillales > Enterococcaceae > Enterococcus_E. Next base: position 88 of record JAEWFE010000217.1, on the reverse strand, counting down.
TGTTCAACTTGATTACTCATAAAATCAACAATGAACGTTCGGATTATTTATATACTCATTTTTTATTAGAGACTAATGGGTCAGCCCC
>JAEWFE010000181.1 GCA_023389005.1 Bacillota bacterium | reverse complement strand
GGCATTACCACCGCCACCGCCGACACCGATTACTTTAATAATCGCGCCAGAATTTACACTATTATCAATTGAAAATTCCATTATCGATTTCCTCCTATCAACTATTCAAAAAAGTTAGAAAAGAAATTCTTAATCTTATCTGTGACTTTTTCTTGATGTTCTTCTTCATCATAGTAGTTCGCATTTGTTTCATAAGTTGGTTGTTCATATTCTGGTTCTTCATCTGGGAGCACTGGTGTTGGAACAGCCGGTGTAGATGAAGTGGTAGGCACGACACTTTCTCCAGTAATGGCTGAAACAACCACTTGGGTAATTTCGCTCATACTTGCAGCATAGTCCACTAAGCTAATGACATTTGTAAATACTGGATTTCTTAAGCCCATGTGATTTGGAACATGTAATTTCACTGGTGTACCTAAGATTTCTTGTGCTAAATCAACCACACCTGGAAGACTAGCTGCCCCACCAGTTAAGACGACACCACCTGGTAAATCAAGCGCATCGATTTCATCTAACACATCTTTGGCTTTTGTAAAGATTTGTTCCATACGTGCTTCGATGATTTCTGATAAATAACGTTCATCAATTTTTACTGGTTCTGCCTTACCAATGACATCAACTGGGAATTCTTCGCTTGCAGATGTACGTGCAGGATAAGCATCACCATAATTAATTTTCAAGGCTTCAGCATTATTAAATGAAGTATTTAAGACAGTTGAGATATCGCGAGTGACATATTCGCCACCTTCTTGATTCACATTGGTAAACTTCAACTGTTTATCATGCATGACAGCTGTTGTTGTTTGACCACCACCGATATCAATGACAATCGTACCGAAATCTTTTTCACCATCAGATAAAATAGATTCAGTTAAAGCAAGTGGCGTAATAATGGTTTGACCAATTGTTAACCCTGCTTTTTCGACACATTTGCGAATATTATGAATAATCGTCTTAGGACCAGTAAACATCACACCGTACATTTCAAGGCGAACACCAATCATGCCACGTGGATCTTTAATACCTTCAAAACCATCAACCGTAAATTCTTGTGGTAATACTGCAATAATTTGTCTTTCAGGTGGCACTGAACGAACTAATGCGGCAGATGCTACATTACGAACATCTTCGTTTGTGATTTCTTTAGATTCATTATTTACTGCAATCATCCCTTGACAGTTTTCGACTTCTAAAAGATTTGCTGGAATACCAACATTCACCGTACGAATTTGAATACCTGCTTTTTCTTCTGCTTGTCCAACTGCGCGTTTAATTGCTTGGACAGTTTTTTCAATATCAACAATGATTCCGCGATTAATACCTTCAGACTTCGCATTGCCGACACCGATAATATTCATTTGGCTATCAACATATTCAGCGACAACGACTTTCACCGATGTCGTACCAATATCCAGCCCAACATAAATTCCCGTTTTTGCCATGGATGGGGCTCCCTCCTAATTTTTAACTATCAATAGAACAAAATTTGTTCAAACTTAACTTTTTTAGTTTTCACTGTTTACAATTCTAACATTTTTACCCAATTTTAAAAAGTAGGTAGCGATAAATTATATAAAAAAATCCTAAATTTTGCAAATTTCTTTAAAGAATCTTATGCTTGTGGATTTTCTTGAACGCTTTCACTATTTTCAGAGTCACTATCCGACATTTTCTCTGAACTATCCCCTGTTTTTTTCTCCTCTTTTGGATAAGGATAAGTGAATAAACCTACTTCCATATCCACAACCCCTGGCTCTTGCATATTGCTAGCAACTTTGGCATAGTATGGTAATTTTTTTGTCAATTGATCAATATTGATTAACACTTGATTTTGATCGTTCATATTTAAGGTTAATAATTGATCATTTTCTGCGCGCGGTGTGGACTTAATTTGTGAAATACTTTGTTTAAATTCTTCCGGCAGTTTGTGATAAGCTTTCAGCGTTTTTAAAATTAACTTTTTAGAAGTAAATCCTTCCAATATCGGTAAACCACTTTGTAATTGATCTTGGGTAATCGGATTTTTCAACACTTGACCATTTTCTAAAATATCATAATACTTATCACCTGTGAGTAAATAAGCCACTCTTGGATATTCCGTCACATTGATTTGAAATTGATTGAAATGAACAATTTTCACATTGACTGCTTTAATCCAAGGAGATATTTTTTGAATTTTTTGACTCGCGCTTTTACGTGAAAAATATTGTTCCCATAATGGTTCGTTTATTTTAAAATTCGCTGTTTTCACAATCTGCTCACTTGGAACTTGCTGATTATGTACAACACTCACCTTAGATAGCTGACCTAAAGGCGAAATATAATAAATACAACCCACTAAAGGAATCAAAAACAATGAAATAATTAACGCTAACCGACGATATAATTTGCGTTGACGATAATCTTTCATCTTTGGCAGCTTATCAGAAAAACTGGCATTTTCACTTTCACGAATAGGCTCAGTTACCTTTTCAGAAGAGAGGATTTCGATAATGGGTCGATTCTTTTTTTCTTGCTCTTGATTTGCCTGATGATCAACTTCTTCACCAGATTCATCCAGAGGTTCTGATTCTTCATGTGTTTGATTTTTTTTCAAGATTTCATCCATCAATGTCTTTTCTTCTAAATACTTTTGATGAGCTTCTTGCCAAGGTGTAGGCTTTTGTTGACTATGATTTTTTTGGTCTAGCTTTGGTTGCTTTTCATCTTTCGTACTAATAGTCATCACCTACTTTTCAGTTACTTCTAAAACCAGCTTATATAATCTCTGTGAAGCGTCCACAATTCCTTGACTCTTAGATGCTTTTGACATACTTTGTAAAAGCGTATCATCATTCATAATTGAGTCAATCGCCCGCACTAGACGTTCACCAGTTAAGTCAGCATCTGCAATCACCTTACTTGCACCAATTTTTTCTAAGCTTTTGGCATTTTTGGTTTGGTGATCATTGGTGACATAAGGACTTGGAATTAAAATCGATGGTAAACCAAGTGCAGTAAGTTCAGCAATGGAAGTCGCTCCGGCCCGTCCAATGAGTAAATCGCAATTCGCCATCACTTCTGCCATATTGTGGATATAGGGTTGAATGGAGATATTGACAAAGGCATCCTTAGACATCCCAATTTCTTCTTCAATTTGTTGGTAATATCTTTCCCCTGAGGCATATAACACTTGATAATCTTTCTTAGCCAAAGTTGGTAAGGCATTGACAACTGCTTGATTGATTTTTAAGGCGCCTTGACTGCCACCAAAAATTAAGACCGTCTTCACACCTGGTTTTAAATCATATTGCGATAAAACATCACTGCGAACGATCCCTTGCATTTCTTGGGCACGTGGATTACCAACTAGTTCTGTTTTGGCTAGTGGAAAATACTGGCCGGCATCGCTAAAAGCAATCCCAATTTTATCCACATACCGCGCTAAAAATTTATTCGTAATCCCAGGTACGCTGTTTTGCTCATGAATAATTGTCGGAATATGCATGCGGCTAGCCTGGAATACCACTGCACCAGAAACATAGCCACCAGTACCAATCACGACGT
>JAEWFE010000115.1 GCA_023389005.1 Bacillota bacterium | reverse complement strand
CTCAATAAAAGCTTTCCTTGAGCGAACTCAAAAACTTGATCTTGGTAATACCAAAAATTTTGTAATCCGACACGATTAATCTGCCATTTATTTTTCATCTCTTTTATCCTCCATTTTTGCTACCATTCTAGTTAAAACTGGCTGTAAATAAATGACCTCATCTATTACTTTGACCATTTGAAACTCTTGCGCTCTTTCTAACAAGCGATTAGCTAATTCCGAAATCTTTAATTCCTTATATTCCTTAGACCAAAATGATTGGAAATCCTGTTTTAACTTTTCCACAGCAAGTTGCCATTGACTCATTGTAAATAAACCTACCCCATAAGTATCCACTTGCTGTTCTTGATCAAATAACACCGTTTGTAGTTGGACTAAAATTTCATCTAGCACTTTACGGCTTGGAAAAATATCTCGACTGCTATCTCTTTTATCCAAAGTAAACATCGCTACATCTTTCGTTAATTCGAATTGATAATCCGTTTTTTCTTCTACAAAACGCGCAAACACCGACTGATAATTGCGCAATCGGATGAAATCTTGCTCATTTTCTGCATTACGATACAAAACAGGTGCGCACATTAGCTGAGTAAATAGCGCCTGATTTGAATCTTCTAACTGATTATTTTGAATCTCTTTCCAAAAATCATCAAAGTCCTCATACTTAACAAATGCATCTGGCGTTTTCCCAAGTAAATAACGACTTTGAGTAGTAATCGTGTATAGAATATTACGATCTTCATTTTGTTCAAACAATTCTATTTCACCTTGAATCACTTCTAATATTGCCAAGTCAATTAATTTTTTTAGCACGCGAACCAAACTTTTTCGATGAAGATAATTGGTCCATTCTAAATGATAATCTTCTGGTAAATCTCTTTCTATGGATTCAATCAACTCATTCAGTAGAAAATAAGCATTTGTTTCTTGCTCTTCAATATAAGCCATCGCATGCATCAACAAAACATAATCCATTACATCTTTAAAGTCTTCAATCCCCATCCATTCTTGTAGATGAAACGGGCGTCTGAACAATTGAATAAACTGAGGACGTACTAGTAAACTCAAACCAAATCTTTTTCTTAATTCAATGTCTAACTCTTTACGATAACGTTTAATTAGACGATATTCTTCAGGTTGAGTAGTCTTTACAATCCAAAAATTTTCAAAGAGTAAATTTAAGCAAGTACTAAAGATTTCCTGATTCATTTCTTTCCATCCTTTCAATGACAATATGAGGCATCTGTAAATCACCATCTTCACCTTTTAATACAATTGAATCCTCTTTTTGAATATGCAAACGAACCATAAAACCATACTCTGTTTGTAATAAATGATTTGAACTGTAATAACCACGGCTAATCCATTTTAAAATAATTCCTCGGGTCTTTTTATCCATAACTTTTACCGTTTTTAAATCCAGTTTATTTCCATCAAAGTATTGTAGGACTTGTTGTTTTTGCGCTTCTTGTTTTTCAAGGTATTCTTTTTGCTGTTGTTTTTGTAGCTCTAAATCAAATTTTACTGGTTTAGATTTTCTTTCTGAGCGAGCACCGCGTCCTCTTGTCCCTAAAGATAAAACTGCAGGTGCTAAATCGCGCAAATCATCGCGGTTACTCGTTGACTGTAAACTTTCAGGAACATAAAAGTGTCGGGTATGCTGCAATCCAAAAATTCCAGCAAACATTTTATGCGCTTGCTTTAAATCACTTTCTTGCATGAACCATTGAGCGATTTTTAAATAATCTTTTTTACGTGAACGATATTGCTTTAACTCCGAACCATAATATCGTGCAAAATCAGTAATCTTACCAATCATGATCTGGGTTTGTTCCATCATATTTTGGTAAGTGCTCGCTTTTTCCTCCGTATCTTTAAACCAGTAAAGCAATGCCTGATATTGTCCTTTAATTCGTTGTAGCATTTCTTCTTCTGTTTCTTCATTTTGACCAAAGGAACGTAGCTGATTTTTTTCATAGGATGCTTTGGCAATGGCTACAAATTTTTCTTGATCTATCCTCTCAATTTCATGAAGTAATTTATAATATAGGTTTTGAACAATAATAATAAAATCCTGTAAATATCTTACAAATTGATCTTTGTAGATGATAAAACTTTCTAGCTGCAAATGAGTATTTATCGCATTATTATTAATATAAGAAATGTAATTTGTTGTATTGCTACTGATTTTTTCAAAAGACTCAATGACTTTTTGCCATAATGAAAGTAATTGCCCATCATCATTTTGTGCATTGAATTCTTGAACTTTGTGATATAATTCCATGAAGTCATTTTGATTCAATTCACCTCGAACTTCATTTTGGATATTGATAAGTTTTTCAGCTAATTCCTCAAATAACTGTCCCTCTGGAGAAATATGATATTGGAAATTGCTATTTAGATATTCTTCAATACTTTTCGGTTGAACCATAATTTGTTGTTTCATTAAATTTCCCCAAGATACTAATTGCTCAATATCTTGTTCTAATTCCTTCATCGAATAATCTGGTCGATAGTATTGTTGCATCAGTTCTAAGACGTCTGGACGAAAAAGAATCCCACGTAATTCTTTTTGGCGCACATAAAAAATTCGCATCATCGCTCGGTAGCGTTCGACGTTCTCTGCTGTTAAATAGCTTGCTTGTAATATTTTATTTTCCAATATCAACACCTCCATTTTTGTTATCATTATATCATATAGCAAAGGCATTTATTCCGTATTTTTATAAATAAAAAACTAAATACCTATTAGATTTTTCGTTATCTTAAAATTCAAGCTTTTATCCACTTTTTACTATACGTAATTTTGGTCTTTTTCGTCAAAAAAAAGACGAAATTCTAAAATGAACATTCGTCTTCTTTCTTTTCCTTCAATCTCTCAACGCTACTTGATTGACACTATAAGCAAGCAACAAATAAATGAAATGTAGCCCTATGACAAAGGCACTAATTGAAATTACGCTATTTAATTGTAAAGTGAAGTACATGGATTTCAAAAAATCATTCAAAAAGA
>JAEWFE010000083.1 GCA_023389005.1 Bacillota bacterium | reverse complement strand
GCATATGAAGACGCATTTCCTCTACATCTGCCATCTTATGAATATCAGCATGTACTTCATGAATTGCTGTATCTGGGTCTTTTAAGCCGTTTCCAGTAAAGACAGTCACTACAGTTTCACCAGGTTTAATTTTACCTGCTTTTACATGTTTAATCACACCAGCTAATGATGCTGCTGACCCTGGTTCTACAAATACGCCATCCATCGCAGCAACTTTTCTATACGCATTTAGAATTTCTTCGTCAGTGACTTCATCAATATAGCCATTCGATTCATCACGTGCCGCAGTAGCAAGATGCCAACTTGCTGGATTTCCAATTCGAATCGCAGTTGCAATTGTCTCAGGGTTTTCAATCACTTGATCTCGAACAATCGCTGCTGCTCCTTGTGCTTCAAAGCCATGCATTCTTGGTAGTGAAGTGCCTTTAACTTCATGCCATTCTTTAAACCCTTTCCAATATGCAGAAATATTTCCTGCATTTCCCACTGGAATAGCTAAGACATCTGGTGCAAAACCCAACTGTTCACAAATTTCAAAAGCCGCTGTTTTTTGACCTTCTAAACGATATGGGTTGACCGAGTTGACTAAAGCCACTTTTTCAGTTTTAGCAATATCACGAACAGCCTTCAATGCTTCGTCAAAGTTACCTGGAATGGAAATGATATCTGCACCATATGCAATAGCTTGAGCAAGTTTTCCCATCGCAATCTTACCATCAGGAATCACGACATACACTTTGATACCTGCACGTGTACCATATGCAGCCGCTGCAGCACTCGTATTACCAGTTGAAGCACAAACAATCGCTTTAGCTCCTTCTTCAACAGCTTTTGCTACTGCCATTACCATACCACGGTCTTTAAAGGAACCGGTTGGATTTAGACCTTCATATTTTCCATATAGTGTAATTCCTAATTCTTTAGATAAATTTTGAAGGGGAATTAATGGTGTGTTCCCTTCACATAAAGAAATCATTGGCGTTTTGTCAGTGATTGGTAAATATTCCTTATATCGTTTTAGTAATCCTTCATAGCGATTCATTCTTATTTTCCTCCTCAAGGGTTAATTATTTTCAATTACTTTCATCACACGTATCATTTTAGCATCTTCAGTCAATTGATTCACTAATTCTTTTAACTGATCTTTAGCAATTTTTTCAAGAATTACCTGATACGCATCAGTTGTCGCATGCTGGTTACAAATCGTGTATCCAGATAGTTTTTCTTTTATTTTCTCTAAATGAGTCGTCTGGATATCCATATAGTAACAATCAATGCTATGTGCGTCATCCAATAATTGTGTTTTTCGGTGATAATTATTAAACAATGGTGCCGGTAAATTTTTTTGACAATTATTGGCAATAGCTACCAAATCAGAAACTACACTTGTCGCTGTTGGTAAAGCACCCGCCCCCGGTCCATAAAACATTGAACGATGAATACCCGTACTTTCAATATAGACGCCATTAAATTCATTTTTTATCGAGGCTAAGGGATGCGCATTTGCTACAAAACATGGTCCAACACTTACCTCAATAGCGCCATTTACATATTTGCTTCGACCAATTAATTTAATTTTATAACCAGCTTTTTGTGCAAAAGAGACATCATCAGGCGTTACTTGGCGAATCCCCTCAATCGTTAAATCATCCATACTAACATCCATACCATAGGCAAATTGTGAAAGAATCACCATCTTATAAGCAGCATCAATGCCATCAACGTCATTCGTAGGGTCTGATTCTGCAAATCCTAATGCTTGGGCCTTACTTAATGCCTCATCATAACTCAGACCTTCTTCAAGCATTTTTGTCAACATGTAATTGGTTGTACCATTCACGATTCCCAGCACATTTGTAATATCATCAGCTAAATAGTTATTAGTTATCGTACGTAAAATAGGAATACCGCCTGCTACACTTGCTTCATAGAACAAAGAGACTTGATTTGTTGCAGCACATTCATTTAATTCCACACCATGTTGGGCAATTAAGTCTTTATTCGCAGTTACAACATGTTTTTTACTATTAAGTGCTTGCGTAATAAATTCTTTTGCTGGATGAACCTTACCCATCAATTCTACTACGACATCAATCGTTGAATCGCTCATTATTTCATTAATGTCTGTCACTAATTGAAAACCATATTTTTGGGCTATTTGTGATTTATCTTCCCCTACACGGACTAAACATTTGGTAATCTGAATCTTGATACCAGTTTCTCTTTGTATTTTTTCTTGTTGCCTAGCTAGTACTTCAACGACACCGCCACCCACGACGCCTAAGCCTAGTAAGCCAACATTTAACGTCTTATCCATAATTTCTCCTTACTTGAATTAGAATTTATTCATGCATTTCTCATAATTTTTTATTCTAGTCTATCAAAATTTGACAAGGAAAGCAATAGTCTATTTTGAGGCAAGTTGCTATAAAATGTATAAAAAAAAGACCCACCTATGATAGATGAGTCTTTCAGTCAAAGATTATGCAGTCAATTCTTCAATAGCTGCTTGGAAATCTTTAATTTTTTGGGCTGCTGCTTCACTAGATTCTGCTTTAACCCCAATATAGAATTTAATCTTAGGTTCAGTACCAGATGGACGTACGGCAATCCAGCTTTCATCAGCCAAAATATATTTCAATACATTAGATGGCGGAGTAGTTAATTTTTCAACCGTACCATCGACATGTGTTTTTGTTAATGCTTGGAAATCTTCTGTTACTTCAACCGCAACATCAGCAAAATGAGTTGGTGCCTTTTCACGGAAAGTAGCCATCAACGCTTTAATCTTAGCAGCACCTTCTAAACCACTCATAGTCACAGAGATTGTTTTTTCTGCATAGTAGCCAAATTCAGCAAAAATTTCTTGAAGTGCATCATATAATGTCTTACCTTGCTTCTTATAAAAGGCTGCTACTTCTGCTAATAATACTAAGGCTTGAATGGCATCTTTATCACGTACAAATGATTTTACAAGGTAGCCATAACTTTCTTCAAATCCAAACATAAAGGTATTTGACCCAGTATCTTCAAACAACTGAATCTTTTCAGCAATAAATTTGAAACCAGTTAAAACATTAAATGTCGTCACACCAAAGCTCTTAGCAATCGCTGCAGGTAATTCACTTGATACGATTGACTTCACAATAGCCGCATTTTCTTTTAATGTACCTGCATTTTTATGAGCAGTTAAAATATATTGAGTCATAATCGCGCCAATTTGATTACCAGTCAACACTTGATATTCGCCATTTGGCATTCTAACAGCTGCACCTAGTCGATCGGCATCAGGGTCAGTCGCAATCAATAAGTCCGCATCTTCTTTTTTACCTAGTTTCATTGCATATTCAAATGCAGAATGTTCTTCAGGATTTGGTGATTTAACTGTACTAAAGTTAGGGTCAGCAACGGCTTGTGAAGGTTCAATGACAAATTTTTCAAAGCCAGCTTGTTTCAAGGCTTTTTCACCTAGCATCTTACCAGTACCATGTAATGGCGTGAAAACTAGTTTTAATTCTTTGCCCATTTCAGCTACCAATTCATGATTGATAGTTACTTTACTTACCTCTTTTAGATAAGCATTATCAACTTCTTCACCAATAATATTAATCAAACCACTGTGTTTTGCTTCTTCTTCTGATAATACAACTACTTCAAGTGGATCTTCTACCTCACGAACAAATTTTGTTACTGCATCTGCATCTTGTGGTGGCATTTGTCCGCCGTCTTCACCATATACTTTATATCCATTATAATTTGCTGGATTATGTGAAGCAGTAATCATGATACCAGTAAAGGTTTTTAAGTAACGTACTGCAAATGAAAGTTCAGGTGTTGGACGTAAACTTTCGAAGACGTAAGATTTGATACCATGCTTTGCTAGAGTTTTGGCAGCTTCCATTGCAAATTCAGGAGAGTAGTGACGGCAATCATATGAAATAGCTACCCCACGATTGCGCGTTTCAGGGTCTTGTGTGTTCATAAATCTTGCGAGACCTTCTGTTGCTTGACGGACAGTATAAATATTCATACGGTTAATCCCAGGTCCTAAGATTCCACGCATACCTGCTGTACCAAATTCTAAAGGTGCATAAAAAGCATCTTCCAATTCTTTTGGATTATCTGCTAACTCAGCTAATTGTTCGCTTAAATGAGCTTCTAAATCCTCTTTTTTCTTCCATTGTTCATAGATTTGTTCCCAAGACATACAAAACACCTCTTTTTAAGATTCAAGATTTCGAGAGGGACTTCTCGGTAATATTATAACATTATTACAAAAAGATGAACAGACAAAAAAGCAAATGTTATAAAAATGAAAAATGCTAAATATTTTCAGAAATTTTTTCCGAAAACAAAAAAAACCTCTAGCATCATTTACTAGAGGTTGCGTGTTTAATGATTATTTGTTTTCTTCAATAAATTGGTAAGCTTGTTGACCTGCAATTCCGCCATCACCAACTGCAGTGGTAATTTGACGAAGATGTTTTTGACGAGCATCCCCACAAGCTAAGATACCTGGAATTTTCGTTTGCATGCGTTCATCGGTTAAAATCCAACCAGCATCATCGGTAATTCCTAAAGAAGTGAATGCTTGTGTTAGAGGAACTAAACCAACATAAATAAACACACCATCCGCAGCTTCTTCATAAGTTTCACCAGTTTTTACATTTTTAATTTTTACTGCTGTTACTTTTTGATCATCGCCTTTAATTTCTTCGACGACACTATCCCAGATAAATGAAATTTTTTCATTGTCAAAGGCACGGTCTTGGATGATTTTTTGGGCACGCAAAGCATCTCTGCGGTGAACAATCTTTACTTCATCCGCAAATTGTGTTAAATAAATGGCTTCTTCAACGGCAGAATCACCACCACCCACGACAATTAATTTTTTATTACGGAAAAATGCCCCATCACAAACAGCACAATAAGAAACCCCACGACCAGAATATTCTGCTTCACCTGGAACTTCTAGATTTCGATGCTCACAACCTGTTGCAATAATCACAACTTTGGCTTCATAAGTTGCATCATCAGTGATAACTTCCTTATAATCTTGATGATCTTTTACTTCTACTACATTACCATATCCGTGTTCAACACCAAATTGATTTATCCCATCATAC
>JAEWFE010000027.1 GCA_023389005.1 Bacillota bacterium | reverse complement strand
AACTGTTGCACATCATACAATGTTTTCACCTGACACACTACCTTTCCATTATACTAGCAATTGATATTTTTTGAAACCATATAATAAGCAAAAAATGCATAAAAAGACAAAAATTAAGCCAAATAATACTTGCATAGATTTTCGATAGCTGTCTTTTTGATAAGGTACCGCAATCGTTTGCCCTAAAACGAAGCCTCCAAGCACCCCGCCAATGTGTCCAAAAATATCAATGCCATTTCCTAATAAGCCAAATGCAAGATTGATTCCAATTAAAATTAAATATTGTTGCGTTAGTTCTTTAAAGCCAGGATAGTGCTTAAAGTGCAAGCCCATCGCCACAAAAGCCCCAAACATACCGAACAAAGCAGTAGAAGCCCCGGCAGATGAGACATTTACCTGATTAAAGGCAAAACTAGTCATATTGCCCAAAATACCACTCAATAGATAAATGGTTAGGAAACGCCAATGTCCATAAATAGCTTCAAGCTGTTGTCCCATATAATATAAAACCACTGAATTAAAGACAATGTGCATCAAGCCATAGTGAATAAAAATCGGGGTAACAAAACGCCAATATTCATGTAAGTATGCAATAAATGGACCATACATGCTACCTAATTGCTTCACTGGTAAAAGGTACTCCAATAAAAACACGAACACTTGAATCGTAAATAAGGTATAAGTAATAAAAGGACCGTTTCTATATTTTTCTAACATTTCTTCACCTCTCAACCAATAATGAGTTCACTAACTGGTAGATCATAATCATCAGCTTGCCAATTTTCATTAAGCTGCTCTTTAAATACTAAGCTCAATGTGTCGTGATGGTAATTTGCTAAGTAACAATCAAAATAGCCCCCACCATAGCCAATACGATAACCATCTTTACGAAAGACTACTCCAGGTACAATTAATAAATCAATTTGTTCAGCTGTAACTTCATGACTACTATGCGGTTCTTCTACCCCAAATTTTGTCACGTAGTAGTCTGTTTTTTCAGTTACTTGATAAAAAATCATTTGGTGTTTTGCCAAACTTTTGGGTACGACTACCTTTTTTCCTTCTAGAAAAGCTTGTTGCATGATAGGTTTGGTATCTAATTCTAAATCCGTTGAGCGAATCATGCCAATACAAGTAGCTGCTTGCCATTTAGGATGAGCAAATAGTTTTTGATAAATAGCTGCTTGACGTTGCTTTTTTTCAGTCGTGCAATCTCTTAATTGACTTAAATGCTGCAATATTTGTTGTCTTAAGGCTTTCTTTTCCATTTGTTCACCAACCTTTTGAGCTTATCATACCTTTAAAAAAGAAAAAAAGCTAGAATGGTTTAACCCATCCCAGCTCACTTCAATTATTTTGTTTCACGGTGTAAAGTAACTTTTCTTTCACGTGGGCAATATTTTTGCTTTTCTAAACGATCTGGATTGTTACGTTTATTTTTGCTTGTTAAGTAGTTACGTTCTTTACATGAAGTACATTCTAAAGTAATGTTTACGCGCATATTATTCCCTCCTCGTACTTGAATACTCTAAGAAATCTCTCAGACTGAATTATCATACCATGTTTAAAGAAAGATTGCTAGTCTTTTTCTAAAAAAATGTTAAGTAATTTTACTTGACGCTCGAAATTTTAAGATGCTTTCTTAGCCGCACCGGTTAAATAATTAATTTCATAGCCTTTTTCAGCATTATAGATAAAGACATGATAACTTATTTCGTCCGTTTCAATACTTTTCGCTTGCATCTCTACGCCTCGACAAACAAGTTCATCGCCAACAAAAATAGGCTTCACTTGATAGCGAACATGATTGCCAGTATTCTTCACATAGCTAGCTACCTGCTGTTCATAAATCGTCATATACTCTTGATTCATTAACTCTGTGCCAGTGAATAAATTCTTCCAGTTGGCATCTTCACCCGTTAATTGATGGGCGATTAAATGGGAGCGATTATAAAGAAACTCACCATTACTCATTTTCTTTTGCTTCCAACCGGTTGGATACACTTTTGAGATGTTGCCACGTTTTTCATGAGGCAGTAAATCTTTTCCTAACATCGCATTGGCCACACCGACACGATTTAACCGATCCAAATCACTAAAAGTTTGCCAACTCCCATTTTTTAAGGACAAGTCTTCTTTGCTAAAATTCGGCTGATTGTGATTAACTTGCAGTACCATTTCCCCACTAAAGATAGGAATTTGATCCGTATTATCAATATTTTGGGCTTTGGTCGTTTGCGTAACTTCCACTTGATGATTATTAGATGTGGTCTGACTTGGTTGATCAAAAAAGACATACCATATCCCTACAATTATAAGTAGTAGAATCGTTGCTCCAAGACTGTGTTTTTTCTTCAAATCCTCCATCCTTTCTATTAGAAGTAACGATTCCATTTAACCAATTTTTTCTTGAATTGTCTAGTCAAAGAATCTTTGTTCGCACAAAAAAAGAGGAGTACTTGCCTCCTCTTTCAAAGTCATTTTAGAAATTTGCGCCGTATACATCCTCAACATTTTTAGTTGGATCGATGACAATATATAGACAACCATTCTTTTCGCTTACTTTGGTTGATTGATGTACGTTATCTAAGCCATCGCCATCTTTATCTTCATATGGGAAGTAAACAATATCTGGGGTACCGGCACGATAGATAATTTCCATTCTTTCAATATCTTCATATTTTAACGCGCGATCAAACATACCAAGTTCAAGACCACCTAAGTTGATATCCGTTGTTGCCACATTATCAGCTTCAGGATAGATTTCAATCTTGAAACCGGCACATGGATGAATTTCTACAAATTCGCTACCATTGATACGTCCATAGCTTGTAGTGATTTGTTTAATCCACAAATCGCCAATGTGACGGCGTTCAATCGTCCATGTTTCACCATTTCTAAATAAAAATTTTA
>JAEWFE010000325.1 GCA_023389005.1 Bacillota bacterium | reverse complement strand
GTTTCAATGATTATCTTCGCAGGTATCATTGCTCAGATGCCAGGTAGTATTAAAGAAATTGTAGAAGATTATTTCATCAATATTGAATCTAGTCAATTATGGAAATCAGCATTATTTGCCTTGGCATTAATCTTGATTGTATTAATCGTTGTGACTTTTGTAACCTATGTACAACAAGCCGAACGAAAAATTCCGATTCAATATACAAAACGTATGACTGGGGCACCAACAAGTAGTTATCTACCATTAAAAGTGAATGCCGCAGGGGTTATCCCCGTAATTTTTGCAAGTTCGTTTTTAACAACGCCAAGTGCAATTATCCAGGCCTTGGCAAGCTCTCATAGTGATGAACAATGGTATCAAGTGGTGACAACATTATTCAGTTATAATACTGTGCCAGGTGCAGCTTTATATACTGTATTAATCGTTGGTTTCACATTCTTCTATGCCTTTGTGCAAGTGAATCCAGAAAAACTTGCCGAGAATCTTCAAAAGCAAGGAAGCTATATTCCAAGTATCCGTCCAGGTCGTGGTACGGAAGAATATGTTTCTGGATTATTGATGCGTTTAAGTACAGTCGGCTCACTATTCTTAGGAGTTGTTGCTTTACTACCAATTATTGCACAAATGGTTTGGCAGTTACCAGGTTCAATTGGCTTGGGAGGAACAAGTCTATTAATCGTTATCGGTGTTGCTTTAGAGTCTGCAAAACAACTTGAAGGCTTAATGCTGAAACGTAAATATACTGGTTTTATCAATTAAAGTTCATGAAGTGTTGGGGTTTTTCCTCAACACTATTCATAAACTTATAGGAGGAATTAGGCATGAACCTCATTTTAATGGGATTACCAGGAGCTGGAAAAGGAACCCAAGCTGAGAAAATCATTGCTGAGTACCAAATTCCACAAATTTCAACAGGTGATATGTTTAGAGCAGCAATTGCGAATCAAACAGCACTTGGTTTGAAAGCAAAAGAATATATGGATCGTGGGGATTTAGTACCTGACGAAGTAACCAATGGTATTGTAAAAGAGCGTTTAGCCCAAGATGATACAAAAAATGGTTTCTTATTAGATGGTTTCCCACGTACACTTGATCAAGCAAAAGCATTGGATGAAATGTTAGCTGATCTTGGTAAGAAAATTGATGCAGTAATTGATATCAACGTTCCTGAAGAAGTTTTAGTTGAACGTTTGACTGGTCGTTATATGTGTCGTAGTTGTGGCGCAAGTTTCCACAAAGTATTTAAGCCAACAAAGGTTGAAGGTACATGTGATCGTTGTGGTGGTCATGAATTTTATCAACGTGATGATGACAAACCAGAAACTGTGAAAAATCGTTTGGCTGTAAACATTAAAAACAGCGAACCAATTCTTGCTTATTATAAAGAGCAAGGTTTATTAAAATCAATTGATGGTAATCGCGATATTGATGCTGTATTTAAAGATGTACAAGCAATTATCGATTAATCAAAGTCGCGTACATACCAACTTGAATTAGAACTTTCTCTTGATATATTGGTAGGATATGTGGTATAATATTTGAGTCCGACTTCTAGTATTATTTTTTTACTAGAAGCATTGTTTTGAGAATCTCAGGTGGAAGCTAATTCCGCCATTTTATCGTATGTAAGGTACGAAAATGTACAAGGAGGTACTGTGCGTGGCAAAAGAAGATATGATTGAAGTTGAAGGTACAGTCGTCGAAACTTTGCCGAATGCAATGTTTAAAGTCGAGTTAGAAAACGGCCATCAAGTGCTTGCTACCGTTTCTGGTAAAATTAGAATGCACTACATTCGTATTTTACCTGGTGACAAGGTAACAGTTGAGTTATCACCATATGACTTAACTCGCGGTCGTATTACTTACCGCTTTAAGTAATTGTACTCCGTAAATCATTAGGAGGTATTATCAATGAAAGTAAGACCATCAGTAAAACCAATGTGTGAACATTGTAAAGTAATTCGTCGTAAAGGACGCGTTATGGTGATTTGCCCAGCAAATCCAAAACATAAACAACGTCAAGGATAATTGGAGGTGTAACATAATATGGCTCGTATTGCAGGAGTAGACATTCCTCGTGAAAAACGTGTTGTTGTTTCATTAACATACATTTACGGTATTGGTACAACAACTGCTAAACAAATTTTAGCTAACGCTGGTGTATCTGAAGATGTTCGCGTACGTGACTTAACTAACGAACAAACAGATGCTATCCGTGCTGAAGTGGATAAATTAAAAGTTGAAGGTGATCTTCGTCGTGAAGTTAACCTTAACATCAAACGTCTAATGGAAATCGGTTCATACCGTGGAATGCGTCATCGTCGTGGTTTACCAGTTCGTGGTCAAAACACTAAGAACAATGCACGTACTCGTAAAGGTCCTACTAAGACAGTTGCAGGTAAGAAAAAATAATTAATAATTAGTGAAGGAGGTTAACACTTCATGGCAGGAAAAAAAGTGAGTCGTAAACGCCGTGTCAAAAAGAATATTGAATCTGGTGTTGCTCATATTCATTCAACATTTAACAATACTATCGTCATGATTACTGACGTTCATGGTAATGCATTAGCTTGGTCTTCAGCGGGTGCATTAGGATTTAAAGGAAGCAGAAAATCAACTCCATTCGCAGCGCAAATGGCAGCTGAAACAGCAGCTAAATCAGCAATGGAACACGGATTAAGAACTGTAGAGGTTACTGTTAAAGGCCCAGGTTCAGGACGTGAAGCTGCTATCCGTTCATTACAAGCTGCAGGTTTAGAAGTAACTGCAATTCGTGATGTAACTCCAGTTCCTCATAATGGATGCCGCCCTCCAAAACGCCGTCGTGTTTAATGAGTGCTGCTCATTTTGAGTTAACTATTAGTCATTGAACAAGACACTTTTCGTTTTGAAAGGGGTAAGTGATAAGAATGATTGAATTCGAAAAACCAAGAATTTCAAAAATTGATGAAGAAAGAGATTATGGCAAGTTTATTGTCGAACCTTTAGAAAGAGGTTATGGTACTACTTTAGGGAATTCTCTACGTCGTATCCTTTTATCTTCATTACCAGGGGCTGCTATTACCAGTATTCAAATCGATACAGTTCAACATGAATTTTCTACAATTGTAGGTGTTCGTGAAGATGTGTCTCAAATTATCTTGAATATTAAAGGTTTAGCCTTAAAATTGTACGGATCTGAAGAAAAAACTTTAGAAATCGATATTACTGGTCCAGCAGTTGTGACTGCAGGTGACATTATCGTTGATTCTGATGTTGAAATCTTAAACAAAGATATGTACATTTGTACAGTCAGTGAAGGTGCTACATTCCGTGCTCGCCTAAAAGTGAAAGCAGGTCGTGGTTACGTTCAAGCTGACGAAAACAAAACTGAAGATATGCCAATTGGTGTTCTTCCTGTTGATTCAATCTACACACCTGTTCGTCGTGTAAACTATCAAGTTGAAAACACACGTGTAGGTCGTCGTGACGATTTCGACAAGTTAACAATGGAAATTTGGACTGATGGATCAATCGAACCGCTAGACGCAATGAGTTTAGCAGCTAAGATCTTAACGGAACATTTAGATATTTTTGTGAACCTTACTGATGAAGCACGTCATGCTGAAATCATGGTTGAAAAAGAAGAAACACAAAAAGAAAAAATGTTAGAAATGACGATTGAAGAATTAGATTTATCTGTTCGTTCTTATAACTGTTTGAAACGTGCAGGCATTAACACTGTACAAGAATTAACTAACAAGTCTGAACCTGAAATGATTAAAGTTCGTAATTTAGGACGCAAATCTTTAGAAGAAGTGAAGAATAAATTACATGATTTAGGTTTAGGTTTACGTAAAGACGATTAATCTTTCATTGAGGGAGGGAAAACTAAATGAGTTACCGTAAATTAGGACGTACATCTTCTCAACGTAAAGCGATGTTACGTGACTTAACAACTGATTTATTCATTAACGAACGTATTGTTACTACTGAAGCTCGTGCGAAGGAAGTACGTTCTACTGCTGAAAAAATGATTACTTTAGGAAAACGCGGAGATTTACATGCTCGTCGTCAAGCTGCTGCATTCGTACGTAACGAAATCGCTAGCGTGCGTGAAGAAGGCGAAGAAATCGTAGTTGAATCTGCATTACAAAAATTATTCAACGATATCGCTCCTCGTTATGCTGACCGTAATGGTGGATATACTCGCATCTTGAAGACTGAACCAAGACGTGGAGATGCTGCACCAATGGTTATCTTAGAACTTGTTTAATAAGTTGACACTATTGTAATTTTGAGTGTTATGATGTTGGAAGTGCTACTACTTTCCGAGTCTAGCTCGTCGCTACCCTCTGGTGAGTTGTCATCAGAGGGTAAGCACTCATCATAAGATATTTGTATCAGACGGTTGGGTTTCAATCGTTTATTTTTTTTGCCCAGTATGTAATTGTGTCTAAAATAGGGAAAAGACTCATAATTTTTATTGGGACTTTGATTTTACTATTGGGAAGTTTACTGAGTCCATATTTTGTTTTGGCTGAGGTCTATGCGCAAGATTCAAATACGAGTGTCGTGAATTCGTCTTCATCAGCACCTAAGCAAGATGTCTCTACTACTATGACTTCACCACCTAGTGTAAATCAAAGGAATGTAACGACTGAATCGAGTCAAAATACAGCACTTGATTCAAATACTAATCAATCAAATGTCACTACTAGTACTGCTGCTTCAAGTACTAGCAATTCAACTGCAACTTCTCAAAATGAAAACAACAATGTTACCTCAAGTGAAAATGCAACTGACACTTCAAAGACGACTGACAATGTTACTCCAAGTGATAATAAAACAAAAGATTCAAGTGCAACTGAAACTCAAACACCCAATGCCTCATCTCAACCAACAAAATCAGTAACTACTCCGAGAATTCAAAGTAAAATCGCTGCTTCTGGTCCATCAACGAGTGATATTTCGACACCTTTAGATATTGATGTGACAAAGGTAAGCTTTTATTTAGAGTTTGATCCGGATGGAGAAGGTTCGAGTGGTTATACAGGTAAACTATTCCGTATTTATCAACGTTTAGAATTTGATAATGATAAAGTTACTGATGGCGTATATTCAATGATAAAAATTGCTAAAAAATATGTGAAAGCAGGTAGTGTAGAAATTCCGAAACTAGATAGCGTCAAAAATGTGGAATCGATGGACGATGATGAATATTATATTCGAAAAGTCTATTATAATCCAGTGGCTGGTGGCGGAATTATTGCCTTTCCAATCATCTTTAAGCATGTGATGTATACGACGCCTCCAGGTAGTGAAACACCGGTTAGTTCCACCTTGTATCTACGTGAACATAAAATTGGCTACAGTGAACTAAAAGCTACGGCCAAAACGCACGATCCTTATATTTCGAAATATGTGGTCTTTAAGGGTTCTGACCAGCCATGGTATGATGTGGGTCAAGATGTGGGCATGCCAGATAATAATGATCCAACCTATTCAAGCAATCGTTTAGATGAGTTATTGACCTGTTACTATTTAATTACTGTAACGAATGGTGGCATGTTTGATGATTATGGGGTCTATTATCACGCGGTAGGAATGATTAAAGACGTATTACCAGAAGGCATGGTATTTGATAAAGATGACCCAGAAGCTGCTCCGTGGACCTATGATGAAGCAACTCGTACTGTTTCATTTCCAGACGTAGGTAAATATATGCAAGAGCACGGGACACGGAGATTACAACTACGATTACCTGTCAAACTTCGCCATGTGAAATTAGGTCAACCTATTACTAATAGTGTTACTATGTTGGATGAACAAGGAAATGAAATTGGTAATCATTCTGTTGGGTTTACGCCTTATGCCAAACAAACCAAATACGGCTCGGGTAGTGTCGATAAGAAATTGATTGCTGGTGGCGGTGAACTCGACGAAAGCAACAATGAAATGGAATGGAAAGTCGCACCTAAATTTGAAGAAAGAATGGCGGCCCAAAAGTATTACATTAATGGTTTAGGGGACTTGATTAATAATAATGGTCCACGAATTTATAAAGGTACGGGCGATAGTATTCAAACAGCAGGTGAAAAGACTTTAGAACTCAAGGAAGTAACCGTGCATATTCCAGAAGGTGTCGATGTGGGTACCATCAAGTTGTATGGCAAAACTTTACGAGAAACGCAATTTAGATTACTGAAAGACAATGTTCAGTCTGGCCAAGCGATTTCTTTAACCTCTGATATTGAATATGTAAAAGCGACCTTTGAAAAGCCAATTTTAGCACGTACTGATGTGTATTTGACTGTGAAAACTAAAGTCGTTGATGAAAAGTGGCCAAAAGGAATCTTCTCATCGGATGAATCAACCACAAGCACCACACTTCATAACTGGGGCTTTGTGTATTACAGTGATGATCAAGGTAAGGTAATTGGTGAAAAATATAAAGAAGCTGTAGGAAGTTATAACCGGGCCTTCTTAACCTTGCGCGTAGAATATGATGATAATTGGCAAACCTCAATTGAAGCGCATAACGAAGATAAGACGCGCCTAACTTATATTTTGACACCGAACCGTGTTGATGAGAATATGCCATTTACGATTGTGACGCTATTACCAGATGGCATCGATGTAATTAATGAGTATCATCGTTCATTGGAAAATATGGGTTACAAAGTGGTCCATCATTATTTAGGTACTGATAAGACGGCCTTGATTATTACCAAGACGTTAAAAGAAATCGATAGTGGTGAAAATTACCCGATTCAAAAATATCGTTATGCTTTCCGACAACAAATTCAGTTTAATAAATATTTGACCAAAGCTGTTCATCAATTAGATCATTATATTTACTGGTATGATCCTTCTGTGTTAAAGACGACTTCCGGTTGGGCAGATGAATCGACTATTGTGAACAATAATCAACTAGACTTAGATGGCAAGGGAACTTTTGTAGGTAAATCAGTCTTAAAAGCGATGACAAAAGTGGATTTTGGCCCACCAGAAGAAGTGATTATCCATGAAAAGATTGGTCATACGCCAGAAGATTTATCGGTGCATCCATTAATTGTGAATCCATTGGAAGAATTCTATTATGAAATTAATTTGGAAAATCGGACAAAACAAACAAGTAAACCATATGCCTTTTATAATATTTTGCCGCATAAAGGGGATACGATGAATGACCAAGATCGTATCATTAATCGTGGTAGTACGGATGGCGCGATTTTCAAAAAGATTGCCAAAAGTGATCCGGATTTTGAGGTTTATTATAGTGACGTGCAAGATATTCAAAAATTAACTACCGCAAATTGGCAACCATTAACGGATAATGTCGATGTTTCTAAAGTAAAGAGCATTAAAGTTGTCTTGAAGAAAGAAATGCAAGCAAATACTGTGAAGAAACTCTTAATTCAAATGCGGGCCAGTCATAACCCAGCTGATTTGTTGAGTCATAATTCTTCGCTTTTAACGCAAGAAGGCAAGACTTTCCTTTTAGACTCCAATGTGGTTGAAGCGCGTGGAGCGGGAGAATTAACCAAGCCTGTCTTACAAGTGCTCAAGGAAGTAGATAAGACAACAGCCTATCCAAAAGAGGTTCTTCAATATACTTTCAATGTGAAGAATACTGGCGATGGTACGTGGTATGGTACGTTGGAAGATGTATTGCCTGAAAAAGATTTAAATTATGTCGCACATTCGACCAAGGTGAATACCAAGGCGATTACGGATAAACTATGGGAAACTGCTGAAGATTTAGCAGT
>JAEWFE010000305.1 GCA_023389005.1 Bacillota bacterium | reverse complement strand
TTTGCGCCCAATTTTAGTGAGGAGGTTTTGTCATGCCTTCTTTAAATGAGCTTTGGACACAGCTACAAAAAATTTATAAAGATGAGATGAGTACGGTGAGTTACAACACCTGGATTGAAAGTGCTCATCCTATTTCATTTGAAGGTAATGAACTATTAATTGAAGTTCCGAGTGCTTTACATAAAAAATATTGGGAAGACAATTTAGCGGGAAAAATCGTTGAAACTGGCTATCTATTATATGGTAGCGAGGTCATTCCTAATTTTTTGCCAGCCGATGAAAGACGTCAGCAAAAAACACAAGAGGCACAGCAAAAAACAGAGAAAAAGGAACAAAACAAACAAAAAACACTCCTAAATCCGAAATACACCTTTGATACCTTTGTCATCGGGAAAGGCAACCAGATGGCCCATGCAGCAGCCTTAGTCGTAGCCGAAGATCCAGGTTCGATTTATAATCCGCTGTTTTTCTACGGAGGTGTCGGTTTAGGGAAGACGCACTTGATGCACGCGATTGGCCATCAAATGCTGTTAAAACGCCCAAATGCCAAGATTAAATATGTCAGTAGCGAAAATTTCACCAACGATTTTATCTATTCTATTCAAAAAAATCGCATGGAAGAATTTCGGAATGAATATCGCACCGTTGATCTACTTTTAGTCGATGATATTCAATTTTTGGTCAATAAAGAGGGCACCCAAGAAGAGTTTTTCAATACTTTTGAAGAGCTTTACCGCAATAACAAGCAGATTGTCCTAACTTCAGACCGTCTGCCAAATGAAATTCCGACCTTGCCAGAACGTTTGGTATCGCGCTTTGCCTGGGGATTATCCGTAGACATTACGCCGCCGGATTTGGAAACCAGAACCGCCATTTTGCGTACCAAAGCTGAGGCGGAAAACTTAGAAATTCCAGATGATACCCTTAGTTACATCGCCGGTCAAATCGATTCGAACATCCGTGAATTAGAAGGAGCCTTGGTGCGGGTACAAGCTTTTGCGACGATGCAAAATGCAGATATCACCACCAGTTTAGCTGCTGAAGCCTTGAAAGCACTGAAAAATAGCCAGCCATTAACGCAGGTAACGATTCAAGACATTCAAGAGCAAGTGGCGAAGTACTATCATGTGCAAGTCAAGGATTTGAAAGGCAAGAAACGGGTCAAAACCATCGTCGTACCAAGACAAATTGCGATGTATTTAGCCCGCGAATTAACCGAGCATTCTTTACCAAAAATCGGAGCAGAGTTTGGCGGCAAGGATCATACCACCGTCATCCATGCGCATGAAAAGATTCAGCAGCTTCTTGGCAGTAATACGCAACTACAAGAAGAAATCGCCGAAATCAAAAATGCGCTCAATGGCTAATGTGGATAATTTGTGCGCAAGATTGAAAGTTGTCCACAAGTTTTCCACAGTGGATAAGCTTTATATTTCAAGGTTTCAGACCTAGTTTTCCACAATAGTAACAAGCCTACTACTACTACTACTATTACTTTATATTTAATTAATATAATATAAAATAAAATAAGCGTACCAGATTAATAGAAAAGAGGATTTTCAACTGATGAAAGTAACCTTAAATAGAAGCGTCTTTATGCAAGAATTACAAACCGCATTAAGAGCCATCCCAGGAAAAGCAACCATGCCAATCTTAACTGGAGTCAAAATGGAACTTACCCCTGATGGTATTTACTTAACAGGTAGCGATGCGGATGTCTCTATTGAAACCTTTTTAAGTAAAGAGAGTGAAAAAGCCCAAATGCAAATTGAGCAAACGGGTTCTGTTGTAATACAGGCAAGATTCTTTAATGAAATTGTGCGTCGTTTGCCAGAAGATACGTTAACGATTGAATTATTAAGTAACCAACAAGTCAGCATCACCTCAGGAGAAGCGAATTTCGTGGTCGCTGGGTTAAGTGCCAGTGAATATCCACAATTACCGGAAGTTTCTAGCGCGACGCCATTGAAATTGCCGATTCCATTATTAAACCAAGTGATTGCTGAGACCGTATTTGCAGTCTCAACCCAAGAAACACGCCCAATTTTAACTGGGGTACATTTTATTTTAGAAGAAAATCAATTAACAGCTGTAGCAACGGATTCTCACCGCCTAAGCCAACGTATCATTCCTTTAGAAGAAGCAGCTGCCAACTTTGATATGGTTATTCCAGGTAAGAGCCTAGTCGAATTATCTCGTAGTTTGCCTGAACATGAAGAATTTGTCGAAATTTCTATTATGGATAATCAAGTGATGTTTACAACCAGTACGATGAAATTCTACTCACGCTTATTAGAAGGCAATTATCCTGATACGCGTCGTTTGATTCCTACTAATTTTGAAACGAGCATTACTTTTAACGGACCACAATTTTTACAATCCGTTGAACGTGCTTCTTTGCTATCTAATGAAGGTCGTTATAGCATTATTCGCCTATCAATTACCAATGAAGGAGTGATGCTATATGGTCGCTCTCCAGAATTAGGGAAGGTAGAAGAACGCTTATCTTATGAAAAAGTCGAAGGAGAACCGCTAGAAATTTCCTTCAATCCAGAATATATGAAAGCTGCCTTACGCGCGTTTAAAGACAGCCAAATCGTGATCCGCTTCTTATCTGCAGTCCGTCCATTTATCTTAGAACCAGCAGAAGACAGCGGCAACTTCGTCCAACTCATCACACCCGTCCGCACGAATTAAAACAAGGATGTGAGCTGGGTCGGTCAGCTCCAAGCAGCTAAGTTTTCCGGAATGTCAGGAAAATCCATCATTTTTTTAGATTTTCCTAGACAGGCCGGCTTAGATGCACCGGAGCTACCCAGCGAACACAGATTAAAACAAGGATGTGAGCCGGGTCGAACAGCTCCAAGCAAAAGGTTATCAATCAACTTGTTCAAATACGAGAAAATTCATGTGTTACCTACTGCTTAGAAAATCGGATGAAAGGAGATTTTCTCAAGCGGTAGGGCGAATTTCACAATGTCTAGCTGCTGAGCGCCGATTAA
The DNA here is from genome assembly GCA_023389005.1 of Bacillota bacterium. Lineage (GTDB taxonomy): Bacteria > Bacillota > Bacilli > Lactobacillales > Enterococcaceae > Enterococcus_E. Next base: position 1,400 of record JAEWFE010000305.1, on the reverse strand, counting down.
AAGAATGCGAGCCGACTCGGTCAGCTACGAGTTTCGAAGTGAATAAAGTTAAACCCCAACTACGCCAAGTATCAAGCGTGTAGTTGGGGTTATTTTTTATAGGGTTGAATAAACACAAAAAGAATTAGGATATTTATCATCATCAGTATGTTAAAATAATAACGAGGAGGATGTAAGATGAATTATTATAGACCTATTACTGATTTAAAGGATGATTTTGACGATATTATGAATGCTGTACACGAGACGAATCAACCTATTTTTCTGACAAAGGAGAATAAAGTTGACATGGTTGTTTTAAGTATGGAGGCATTTGAAAACTTACAATTTTAAAGTGAAGTATATTGTAAGCTACAGTAAGCAGAAAAAGAAGCGGAACTAACAGATAAGCGTTATTCTTCCAAAGAGGTTTTAAAGGCGATGAAGGACGCTATCAATAGCTAATAAAAAGTAGGATGATATATCGATGTCAATTAAAGTATTGTTATTTGGAGCAAATGGTAATTTAGGAAGTATGATAAAAAAATATTCTTTTGCATCTAACTCTGAAATAGAGTTGATTTCATGGACAAGAGAAGATGGCAATGTGACGCAGTTTGATTTAGTAAAAGAAAAATTGTTACAGATAAAACCTAATGTGGTTATTAATACAATTGCCTATAATGGTGTAGATGCCTGTGAAGATGATGAAAAAGAACAAGAAAATGCAAAGAAATTAAACATAGATTTTATTAGATTGCTATGTGAAGTCTGCTTGGAAATTAACGCGCAACTCGTTACCTTTTCAACAAATTATGTTTTTTCAGGAAAAAAAGAATATTATGTTGAAAGTGATTTAACAGATCCGATTAATTTTTATGGCTATACGAAAAAGATAGGGGAAGAAATAGTAACCGAGTATATCCAAAAAGGTCTTACAGCAAGTATTCTTAGAGTGGCGAATCTATTTGGTGAAAATGAAGTTGGCAAATCATCTAAGAAAAATTTTTTTGATGCAATTATTGAGGCTTCAAATAAACAAAAAAAATTACACGTTGTAGATGATGAAAAATGCTGTTTTACTTACACAAAAGATGTAGCAAAGGTAATTGAAACTTTTGTGAATCGTCCTAATGATATGAAGGGTATACATCATGTAATTAATTCTGGTGAGGCAAAAACATGGTATCAAGCAACGAAGATATTGTTTGATAAACTAGATATTCATGTGGATGTTGAACCAATAAATGGTTTAGAACTTGCAAGAAAAGCTAAAAGACCTAGAAGTGCTGTTTTGAAAGTTACTAACTCAAACACCCCTATTTTAAGAGACTTCAATCAAGCATTAGATGAATATATAAATTATTTGCAAATAAAGCTAAATGAATGAAGTAATATAAGCATTTTTTATTTTTCTGTTT
>JAEWFE010000220.1 GCA_023389005.1 Bacillota bacterium | reverse complement strand
AATAAGAAATTTTAGAACCATCAGTCCCTCCACGAACGGGTTCAATCACTGGGACAATTTCTAATTCTTCCATCGCATTTTTTGCCAATTCTACAATACTCATATCTTTTTCGATGACTTCACGCATATTGTAGTATTGATCGAATAAGTTTAATTCAACACGTTCTTGATCATATTTTGCGTTGAATTTTGCAACTAAATCAACGATAAATTGTTTACGTGCTTCGAATTTTTCACGGTCATGATCACGAATGATATAAGACATCTGAGCTTCTTCAGGCGTACCAGTGAAGCCATGTAGATGATAAAACCCTTCATAACCTTCAGTATGTTCAGGTACTTCTTCTTGTGGAAATTCGTTTTGGAAATCAATGGCCATTTGAATTGCATTAATCATGGTGTCTTTGGCTGTTCCTGGGTGGACATTTTTACCGTGGAAAGTTAAATCAGCTTGAGCCGCATTAAAGGTTTCGAATTGTAATTCACCTACAGGACCGCCATCCATTGTATAAGCAAAATCAACGTCAAACCCTTTTGCATCAAATTTGTCTGCCCCAACACCGATTTCTTCATCTGGACCAAAAGCTACACGAATTTTTCCATGTTTGATTTCAGGATTTTTGATTAAAATTTCCATGGCTGTCATGATTTCAGCAATACCAGACTTGTCATCCGCACCAAGTAAAGTGGTACCATCAGTCGTAATTAATGTTTGACCAGCATAATTTTTTAAATTAGGAAAATCTGCAGTATTTAGGGTATATTTTCCTTCTTTATCTAATTGGATAGTTGAATGGCCATCATAATTTTCAACAATTTGCGGATTGACATTAACTGCATTGAAATCTGCAGTATCCATATGAGCAATAAAACCAATAGAGCGTACTTCTTTATCAGTATTGCTTGGTAAAGTGGCTGTTACAAAACCATTTTCTTCGTTGTAATGTACCTCTTGCATTCCTAAATCAGTTAACTCTTTAGCTAACTCATGGGCAAAAGCTACTTGTGTTTGTGTTGATGGTGTCGTTGTACTCATTGGATTAGAACGAGTCTCAGTTTTCACATATTTTAAAAATCTTGGTAATAAATTAGAATACATAATAAAACTCCTTTATATTATTTCAAATGGATCAGTATTAACGGTCGAAACCATTAAATCAACCTGCCATTTATTTGCTGTTTTCCATTGTTCATATTTTTCTTTCAACTTATCTGCAAAAAGAACTTCAATATGATGACCTGGATCAAGAACAATTAATCCTGACTCTTGCATATCGTGAGCCGTGTGATAATAGACATCTCCTGTAATATAGACATCCGCTTCTTTGGCTAAAGCATCTCGATACAGTTTTTCCGCACTTCCCCCACAAATCGCCACTTTTGAAATGAGTTGTCGCTTGCTTATGTGGCTTGCTTTGATTACTTTTAAATGCTTTAAATGAAAAGCTGACTTTACTCGATCGATAAATGTTGATAATTCAAGTGGTTTAGCTAAATGACCAATCCGTCCAATCCCTTCAACTTTTGTACCGTTTGACTCTGGATTTAAATCATAAACTTCAAAAGCTGGTTCTTCGTAAGGATGGACGCGATACATTGTTTGTAAAACACTTGGCAAATATTGATTTTCAACAATAAATTCAATTTTTTCTTCAGCAACAATGCTCAATTGCTCAGCTTGCCCAATAGTTGGATTGGCTTGTACAGATGGGATAAAACGTCCTTGTCCGTTACTAGTATAACTCATGTGATGATAATTTCCTAACATTCCAGCTTTAGCTTCTCCTAAAGCTTGACGTAGCTGATCAGCATGTGTTTTTGGAACATAGACAATCAATTTTTTAAGAGATTTTGTCTGTGTTTTTTGTAAAATCTCTACTTCATTTAAGCCGAGTGCTTCACAAAACCAATCGTTCAAACCATCTGCTACCACATCTATATTGGTATGGGCAACATAAACATTGATGTGATTTTGTAAGATATCTAAAAACATTTTTGACTGTGGATTATTATCCGTCAATTGATTGATGGGTCTGAATATTGGTGCATGTTTGGCAAAAATCAGGTCAGCGCCAATTCTGATTGCTTCTTCAACCACCTGCGGACGTACATCTAGGGTAAAAAGGACTTTTTGAATTTCCGCATCTAAAGAACCAATTTGTAAGCCGCAAAAATCTTTCTCCAAAGCTAATTCTTTTGGACAATAAGCTTCAAATGGGGCTATGAATTCTCTTAGTTTCACACTAACACTTCCTCAATTAATTTGATTTCAGCTTCTAGTTCAGTCATTTTTTCCATATGTTTTGTTGTTGCTTTTTGTAATTGTTGTAAAACCTTTTGCCTTTGCTTTAATTCTCTTTGCCATTTCTTGATGAAAATAGGTGATTTTTCTTGCATCAAGAATGGCCCAAATAAATATTGGGCTTCGTTCAGACTCGTTGGCTGTGATAATTTTTTAGCAACGATAATTTCATAGATTTTTTTATTTTCTTCTAGTATTTCTTCGGCGATAATGGTATATCCATTGGCGACCAAATATTTCCTTAAGGTAGATTCCCCCACATTGGGCTGTAAAACAAGTAATTCTTCACCAGTTATTCGTTCTATACCTTCTAATAAAATTTGTTTAATCAAAGTACCGCCCATCCCACAGATTGTAATCGTATCAATATTATCGCTTGGTTCAATAGCGAATAATCCATCTGCTAAACGGACAGTGATTTTATCGGCTAGTCCTTGTAAAGTTACTTGATGTACAGCTGATTCATAAGGGCCTTTGACTACTTCACCACAAACGGCATAACTAATTTTATTTGCCAACATTA
>JAEWFE010000214.1 GCA_023389005.1 Bacillota bacterium | reverse complement strand
ATTATACGAAAAAGAAAAGAAAAGAGGAAATAAAATGATTGAATTAGGAATTTCTACTTTTGGTGAAACAACCCCTATTGAACATACCGGCGAAGTATTATCCCACGATCAACGCATTCGCAATATGGTCAAAGAAATCGAGCTAGCTGATCAAATCGGATTAGACATTTATGCCATTGGTGAGCATCATCGCAAAGACTTCGCAGTATCAGCCCCTGAAATTGTCTTAGCAGCCGGCGCCGTCAACACGAAGCACATCAAGCTGTCCAGTGCAACGACCAATATTTCTTCCAATGATCCGGTGTGCGTCTTCCAAAACTTTGCAACAGTGGACGCTTTATCCAATGGTCGTGCAGAAATCATGCTTGGTCGCGGCTCATTTATCGAATCTTTCTCATTATTTGGTTATAACTTAGAAGATTATGAGGAATTATTCAATGAAAAATTAGCCATGATGTTAGAACTGAACAAAGGGGAAATACTGACATGGAAAGGAGATTTCACGCAAACCGTTGATCATCGGGGAGTCTATCCGCGTCCCGTTAATGGGAAGTTGCCAATCTGGGTAGCTACAGGCGGTTCACCAGATTCAACCTTACGTATCGCAAGTCTAGGCTTACCGATTGTTTATGCGATTATCGGAGGCAATCCAATGCATTTTAAACCATTAATTGATTACTATCATCGCGTGGGGAAAGCTTACCATCATCCTGCTGAAAACTTAAAAGTCGCCGCACATTCTTGGGGATTTGTGAAGGAAAATCATGAGGAAGCCATCGAGCAATATTTCCATCCTACGAAAACCTTAACTGATCAATTGGCTATGGAACGCCCACATTGGCAAGAAATGACGAAAGAACAATATCTACAAGCTGTTTCCGATGAAGGGGCGATGTTTGTCGGTAATGTTGATCATGTCGCGAACAAAATCATTCGTATCATGGAAACACTTGGGCTAGAACGCTTTATGTTGCATCTGCCGGTTGGTTCGATTCCTCATGAAGATACTATGCACGCGATTAAATTATATGGTGAAGAAGTTGCACCTCGCGTAAGACACTATTTTGAGAAGAAAATCTAAATAAAAAATCCGTTCACTCTATGCTTAAACAAAAAGCTTGTGAACGGATTTTTTTAACTTAGTGTGTATTTGTGTGATAAAATTGAGGGTTGGTACGTCATTAATCTTTTCTCTTAAAGATGATTGTTTTTTCTATCATAAAGTATAATTTCTAAGTTCACCACTATTATCCGATAATGAAGAAATCATACGTTTGTGCCTGTCATATGTTTTTGATAATATCGCAAAAATAAAAATAGCTAATAAACATGACAGACAGATATATCCCAGATACGGAACTGTAAAACGATAATAATACAGATTTTGTTTAATCCATAGGCTAATACCATACAATAAAATTAATCCAACTGTTGCAAGATTAGCCATAATACTAATCCAATATATTAGCCCTTCAACAAATAACAATTTCTTTAGTTGTTTTAAAGATAACCCTATTTGATACAGCAATATAAACTCCCTCTGACGCAATCGATACTCACCTGACAGCGTATGATACACATTAGACAAACTTATTATCATCAGTAACACAACCAACATGCTTATCAAAAATATTAATGTCTGCCGTTGGTTCTGTTCTATCTGGCTGCGATTCATATTGTCAGCTAAATATAATTGTTTTGCAGGTTCTAAAATATTTTTATTCGTTATTTGAACTTCTTTAGCTAGTTGTTGTCTCACATCAAGTTGATTTCCTTTTTTTACATCAAATTGCACATCAAAAACTTGTTGAGAAAAACCTAATCGTTGAAAGGCCTCTTGAGACACAAGAAAATAGCTTAAATGATTGCCCATTGAAGTGATATGTAGCTTTGGAAACTCTTTGTCTAAATAATTAAAGTAACCTTCATTCTTAAGCTCGCCTTTCAAATACGAGTGAGCATCATTTTCTTTGTATCCTTGTAAATCATAAAAATGAATCGGCTGCTGGATATTTTTTCTTCCCATTTCTTCTACTTTTGGAGACATTTCTTGATGATGAATAAGAATGCATCCCTCACCCGCTAGCATCTGTTTTTCATCAAATTGCAAATTTCTCTCCTTTGCAAATGAAGCTATTTTTTTAATTTCTTCCTTAGAGATAATTTGTAAAGTTGCAAAACCACGAGGATATTTATTTTCTAATGATTCTTTTCGAGCGCTTAAGGCTTCATCTTTTTCAAAATCAATCCAGCAATATGCTCCTTTTACTTCATGAATACTTGTTGGAATGATGCCGTCAATATTCTTTATCTTTTGTAATACATTTTGCGGAACACCTAAAGAATCGACCACTATTTTTTCTGGTTCTTGAAAATTTGTTATATTTCCAATAATTCCTAATTTCAAATCAGGCTCTAAGTTCCACCTATTAGCTAAATCCGTCCCTGTCATCAATACAATTGCTAATAAAACAGCAAAACAACTTAACGATAAAGAAAGAATAACCAACAATAATCGCTTCCCTAATGATTGAATATTTTGTATAGCTAATTTTAGTAGACAAAATCGATTCATCTTAACAGTTACTGCCGGTCTATTATATTTCTTTCTCTTAATGTCATTGATATGATTAATATTGCGTAAACTAACAAAGGCAAAAATAAACGCAGCTAACCAAGTAACAGTGATAGCGATACACAAATATAACGGATACAAATTAATTATGCCGATATCACCAAACCCTTGCATGAATAATTTACTAGCTAAACTAGATAAAAGAACTTTCACTGATACGACTGAAAATAAAACACCTACAATCGAACCCAATACTATATCCTTTATCAGTTGACGTATAGCTATTCTACGCAATTGAGAATGAGTCGCTCCTAAAACATTCAACAAACAATAATTTTGATATTCTCTGACAAAAATCATAGATAACATATTATAAATTAATAGTCCCGCGCAAGTAACTATTATTATAGCAACTGCTGCAGCCACATAATAATTTCCAAATAAACCATTCACCGATTGCATGACTCTAGGATTCTCTGTAAAAAACTGTTGATTAGGATATTCACTGGCAATGGTTGCATACAAACGTTCTTGAATTTCAGACGCAGTTAGCTGATTATCATGAATGGCTACTATTTTTGAAGCAGGAAATAATGATGATTTTTTCAAAGCATAACTTTTTGATACATATATTCTAGGTTCTTCAACAGAGTAATCAATGTAATCTGTATAATAGGCGGATAAGGTAAATTTTTGATTTGAAAGAGAAATCTCCATATTAATTCTTGGCTTATTTATTCCTAGCCAATTTAATAATTCTCTAGATAACATTATTTCATTAATTTTTTTCGGATAATGTCCCTTAAAATAAGTCCATGCAGGTAAATATAAATGCTTAAAAGCTACTGAATCAATATAAGTTGCTTGATATTGATTGCTTTCATTCGTTAATTTTCCTACATTTTTTTCAACCCCGACATTTTTTAAAAAATCTAAGCGTTTCATTTGTTGATATTGCTTCTGCGACCCATTTTCCAACGAGATGGTAGCAATTGTCCCTATCTGCCTCGCATCAATTAACTCGTTAGACCGAAATTTTGCAGATACTAAAGAAAAACTACCGTAGATAAGTAAAACAGAGAAAATAACAGATATAATAACAGAGAGATGAAGTTTAAAGTATTGTTGATAGTATCGTTTAGCTAAAACTTTTTCAACCACTTGATTATTATTTTTTAACTTCATAATACTCACCTCAATCCTCATTATATGTGTGTTATCTCTCAAAGTAATCACAATTAAAGTTTTGGCAAGAATAGACTCACTTCGAACCCTGGAGATAAATTTTTAATGCGCATAAATCCACCATGAAGTTGAATAATCTCTTTAGATAAATACAATCCCAAACCGTATCCTTCATGATTTACAGCATTTTCCCCTCGAACATATCTCTGTGTGATTTGGGTAATGGCTGACTCCTCCACACCTTTTCCTGAATCAATCACTGCAATCTGCGTATATAGTTCATTATCTGTAACCCGAACAATAATTTTGCTACCCATCTCATTATATTTCACACTATTCTCTAGCAAATTATAAATACATTCTTCTAACCAAATACTATCATGCATTACCTTTAGTCCAGAATCTATCTCTAAGGCCACTTCTCCCCCTTTTTCTTTCGCTTGTGGATAAATTTGAAAGATTGCCTTTGCTATTGTAGGCTCTAAAGGCTGCAGTTGCTTTTGAATATGAATAATTCTTTGTTCTAATCTTGATGCTAAAATAAATTTTTCGACCAACACCGTAATTTTCTCCGTCGATTGCTTGATCCGCAAATAATACTCTTTAGCTTGAATGCTCAAACTCTCCTTAGACAATAACTCTGTATACGCAATTAATGTCGCTAATGGTGTACGTAATTGATGGGCAATTTCAGTAAGTGAATCACTTAACCTTTGATAATCCTCTTCAACTTGCTGAAGATTCTGCTGCTTGATTTCTGCCAATCGATTTAATTGATGATAGAATTTTGCTACTAAGTCATCCGTATTAAATTGTAGACGGTTTATTTTTGAACTAGAAATAATTGACTCAATATGCTGCGTTGCTTCAAGAAAAATATTTTCTGTTTCTTTTATTAGCCCTCTGTATATCCGATAAACAATTAACATAATAAGCAGAAAGACAAGCAACGCAGCATGGTTTTGAGTACGAACTAAGAGGATAATTAATCCAACTGACAATAATATAACCATCCATTTATGATATTCTATATATTTCATCTTTGTGCTCCAAAAACATATCCTATACCAAATACATTTTCTATATATTCTTGTTTACTTGATTGTGCTAATTTTTTCTTCAAACGATTTAAGCAGACAACTACAGCATGCTCATCTACAAAATCACCCTCAATTCCCCAAATGGATTCCAATATCATTTCTTTTGTCAATATTCTTCCTTGATTTTCAGCAAATAAAAAGATTAGTTTTCTTTCTTTATTCGATAAATTTAGTTCTTTATCTCCTTGAAACACACGATTTTCCTTAAAATAGAATTTCAAATCAAGATATTCTTTACAACTTGAATCTTGACTATTCCGCTTTAATATAGCTTGTATTTTTTGATTTAGTACTAATAAAGAAATTGGTTTTACAATATATTCCTCACAGCCTAGACGGTATCCTTTTAATATATCTTTTTCTTCATCTCTAGCAGTCAAAAAAACAAACGGTATATTTTCAATTTTTTTAGGTATACTCCAACTAGTACCATCAACTAAATTAATATCAAGAATAATCAAGTCATATTTTTGATTGTTAAGCATTTTCTCCACAGTTATAAGAGAATTCGCAATATCAACAGTGTGTTTGTTTTGTTCTAAAAATAATTTGATAGCTTCACTTAATGCTAAATCATCTTCTACCAATAAAATCGATGGCATGTTGTAACCTCCCAAAAATATAAAACGTTTTCTATCATAAGGGTAGCATTATCTTTGCCACGATTCAAACTATATTTTATTTTATATAGCCATCTTCTACTTGCACAATTCTATCAGCTAATTGTGCAAGTTCGATGTTGTGCGTTACCATAACTATACTTTGATGATATTGTCTAGATAGTTCTTTTAATAACCCTACTACAGATAGACTATTAGAAATATCTAAATTCCCAGTTGGTTCGTCAGCCAAAATTAATGCTGGTTTTGTCATTAATGCTCTAGCTATAGCAACCCTTTGTTTTTGCCCCCCAGATAATTCATCTGGAAATACTTCTTGCTTATCCTCTATTTTCAAACGAGTTAGTATTTGAACTAGATATTGCTTATCTTCAGTTTGTCCATCCAACTGTAAAGGCAGCAAAATATTATCTCGAACATTTAACATGGAAACAAGATTATATTGCTGAAAAACAAACCCTACATTACGGCGACGAAATATTGTTCGCTCTTCGCTAGATAATTGATATAAATCTTGATGACGGATGTACACCTCTCCTTTATCCGGAGTGAGTAATCCACCTAAAATATTCAGAAAAGTAGTTTTGCCACTCCCAGATGGTCCCACTACTGCAACAAATTCACCTTCACGCAATACAAAATCCACTTGATTCAGAGCTTTTACACTACTTTTTCCACTTCCCAATATTTTGCTTACATTTTTCATCTGAGCAATCATATCATCAGCTCCTCACACCAATTAAGATACTATAAACTTCTCACAAAATTGTAACAAATATTGTCTTTATTGTGCTATTTCTCTTTTTTCATTTGCATTTTTTCTAAGCTTTTGCGACAATGAAGAAAACAGTTACCATAGGAGTTCATACGATTATTATGAGTAAAATCCATCGTCTCAGTCAAGTGGCTGCCTTTATCTTTTTGTTAGTCACACTTAGTTCATTTTTACTTGTGTATGCCCCACTTCGCAGCATCGATGGGGATAAGCAAAATCTGATTTTCTGATTATAGGCAACAAAACAGTTATGATAAATTTATACAAATATACTTAAATATACATAGATATGTAAGGTGATGATTTAATACAAATCATTACTGTTTTTGCCAATAGATTATATGGTCAACGTTCCAAGAAAACTAAGTGCTTGATTGACGAGGTGAAAAATAATGCGAACAGCGATTAAAATAAGATTGAAACCAACAAAAGAGCAAGAAATCTTATTTAGAAAATCATGTGGTGTAGCTAGATGGTCTTACAATTATTTTCTAGCTGAAAACGAGAAATATTATGCAGAACATAAAAAAACGCTCAAAGAAACAGAAGTTAGAAAGCATATTAATAATGTGTTAAAACCAACTACGCATACATGGTTAAAAGAAGTCGGAAGCAATGTGATGAAACAAGCTGTAAAAGATGCAGACTTAGCGCTAAAAAGATGGTTGAAAGGAATAAGCGGTAAGCCAAAATTTAAAAGCAAACATAGATGTAAGGATAGTTTTTATGTCAATTATGAAAGTCTAAAAAGAACAAAAGATGGTTTCAAAGGAGAAAAAATAGGAAACGTTAAGACGTGTGGCTCATTACCTAAGATTAAAAAAGGTGAACATTATTCAAACCCTAGAATATCATTTGATGGCAAAAATTGGTATTTATCTGTCGGTTACGAAAAAGAATTTGAGCAAGCTGAACTAACAGATGAAAGTTTAGGGATTGATTTAGGAGTAAAGAATCTTGCTGTTACAAGCGATGGCAAAGTATACAAAAACATTAACAAGACTAAAGAAGTGAAACGTCTTGAGAAAAAACTAAAAAGAGAACAACGAAAGCTTAGCAGAAAGATTGAACGCAATATAGCAGGTTACACTAAAAATAGAAAACCTATCTATAAGAAACCATTAAAAGAAATAAAGAATATAGGCAAACAAAAAGAGATAATTAAAAGTTTGCATAAAAGACTTTCAGACATTAGAAAAAACCATTTACACCAAACAACAAGCGATATAGTGAAAACCAAACCATATCGAATTGTAATGGAAGATTTAAATGTAAAAGGTATGATGAAAAACCAATATTTAGCTAAGTCTATTGCTAGTCAGTGCTTTTATGAATTTAAAAGACAAATGAAATATAAATGCGAAAGACTAGGGATATCATTTATAGAAGTAGACAGATGGTATCCTTCATCAAAAACTTGTTCGCATTGTGGAAAAATAAAGAAGGATTTAAAACTAAGTGATAGAGTATTCCATTGTGAATGTGGATTTACGCTAGACAGAGATTTAAATGCTTCGATAAATTTGGCAAATTATCAAATTTAAACTGAATCACTCAAAAGATGGTTTAAATATGTACCTATCGATGCTAGGGAATTTAAGGCTCTGGACTGTTACATCAAACGAAAGTAGGGATTCCGAAATCGGACAGGATGAATGAGCAAGGCACAAAACGAAATTCTTAGGATATAAGTTGTGCCACAGAAGAAATATAAATATTCAATTAGAAATATATATATTTTTCGCATCGGCTAATCATTTACCGCATCGGCATCTTCTCTTTGTGCCTAGCTGTATTTAGCCAACTAATCAGCCTGTTAATAGAGTAGGGTGAGTTCTTATGCCTCACCCTCTCATTGCACCGTACGTACGGGTCTCGTATACGGCGCTACATCATTATAGACTCAAGCGTTGTTTCTCATAGTACTTTAGCGGGTTGATTAGTGCGGGTTTGTTCCCTATTTTCCTCTCTAGCACTTCTGGCGATAGAAGAAAGTTGACGACGCTCATCCCACATTGTCTATATAATCCTAATCTACTATTCACTACTTGTCGTATTTGTTCATCAGATATGTTACACTTTAGATAGTTTCTCAATTGGCTCAGGCGCTTATACTTTGTCTTGGGCCTTTTCCACATTTTCATGATAACTACCCTTAGTTTATGTCTCATCCACGGACCGAATTCTTTTAGAAAATTCTTCATATCACTAATTCAGTAATAGTTTATCCAACCTATGATAATTTGGTTTAATTTGGTTATTGTATCTTTGAGCGGTCTTGCTATCGCTTTTCGTCTACATAATACCGTCTTAATTTTCTCTTTTAGTCTTTTCATTCTATTCTTTGCTGGACGACACCGCCATCCTGCTTTATTTGATGATTTATAAAATGAAAATCCTAAGAATTCACTTTTTGTCGGGCGGACTACTTTAGATTTGGTTAGATTGACTTTGAGTCTTAATTTCTTTTCAAGCCATTGAGTGATAGACTTGATGACTCTATCGGCTGCTCTTTCGCTTTTAACGAATATATTGCAGTCATCTGCGTATCTCGCAAATCTTAGCCCTCTGTTTTCCAGTTCTTTATCTAATTTGTCTAAATAGACATTCGATAGGATTGGGGAAAGGGGGCCGCCTTGCGGTACTCCCATTGTACTTTCTGAGATTAATTCATCATTCATTATCCCTGCTCTTAAAAACTTTCTGATAAGATTAAGGGTTGGTGCGTCATTAATCTTTTCTCTTAAGATTGATATTAGCTTATCATGATTTACTGTGTCGAACTATTTCTCAATGTCTATATCAATGACCCATTCATATCCTTCGTTTAGGTATAGAATAGTCTGTTCTATAGCCATATGTGCATTCCGATTTGGTCTAAAACCATAACTATATTCACTAAAGTATCTTTCGTATCCTTTAGATAGTACTTGTGCAACAGCTTGTTGCACTACTCTGTCTACAACAGTGGGAATACCTAGGGGCCTTTTATCTCCGTTCGGTTTAGGGATATATACCCGCCGGACTGGTTGTGGTTGATACTTTTTGTTTCTGATTTGTTCTTTGATTTCTGCCTTGTGCTTTTGGAAATAATTGCGAAGTTCATAGACCGTCATTTTGTCTACGCCTGCCGCTCCTTTATTACTTACAACTGCTTCTACTGCAGAATCAAGGTTTTTATCTTCAAGTATGCGTTCGATTAATTCCACTTGTTGCTCCTCCATCTCTCTGTAAAACTATCTGAATATAATTCTCTCTACTTTTTGCCTCCATTGACATACGTTTCAATTTGCTGGGCATATCCTCGAATTCAAACCATCCAGACTTTGCTTCGAGCGATTTGCAATATAATGACATTCAGTCCTTCCTGACGCGTCTGTTATCAGTACTACGACATCAGCTGACTCCCAGATATAAGCTTCTTTCGCACATGAGGTAATTCATGCTATCTGGGCCTCCCAAGGTAAGATGCAATTCTTTCGTCACACAACCTCTGGATTTACTGTCTTGGTTTTACGTTTAC
>JAEWFE010000208.1 GCA_023389005.1 Bacillota bacterium | reverse complement strand
ATTTTCCGTCTTTTTCTACCGCACATATTGTGGTGGAATGAAATTGTGATTCTACCATATATTAAGCGCCTCCTCCAATCATGATTATGAGACAAATTGTAGTAATTCTCAGAAAATTCTAATACTTGAATATAGAATAAACTTTATCATATCTTTTACTGAATTACAACAAATTGTCAGAATTTTCTTTGTCCCCTATACAATAACATGACATTAGCATATTTCGCAAGCGTTTAATCGTCTAAATAGTTGCAAATTTAGCAAACTTTTAATATATTCAAAATTTTTTCATCAATTCTTCTAAAAATGTCAAAAATAGGTAAAAATATTTTTGACCCACCTATTTCAAACTACTATTTTTCAGCAAAAAAGGACTACTACCTCATTGATAGTAATCCTTCATATTTTAAGCTAACTCATTTTTGACCTGTTCTAAACTTTCTAACGCACGATTGGCTAATGTTTCATAACGTACTTTCTTATCGCGAATTCGTTCAGGAAGCTCTGGGAATAGGCCGAAGTTGGCATTCATTGGTTGGAAATGTTTACCTTCAGCATGCGTGATATAGTAAGCCATCGAACCCATCGCCGTTTCACGAGGGAAGACAACAAGTTCTTCACCTTTTGCTAAACGCGCTGCATTAATACCGGCAATTAAGCCACTGGCTGCACTTTCCACATAACCTTCAACCCCTGTCATCTGACCCGCAAAGAAAATACGACTATCTTTGCGTGATTGATACGTTGGTTCTAATAACTCTGGAGAATTCATAAAGCTATTACGATGCATCACACCATAGCGGACAAATTCAGCATTTTCTAAACCAGGAATCATTTGAAAGACACGTTTTTGTTCGCCCCATTTTAAATGTGTTTGGAAACCAACGATATTATATAGTGAAGCCGCCGCATTATCCTGACGTAATTGAATAACTGCATAAGGACGTTTACCAGTTTTTGGATCTTCAAGGCCAACTGGTTTCATCGGCCCAAACAACATCGTTTTCTCACCACGAGCTGCCATCACTTCAATTGGCATACAGCCTTCAAAGTATTTTTCTTTTTCAAACTCTTTTAATGGTGCCACTTCCGCATTGACCAATTCTTTATGAAAAGCCTCGAACTCTTCTTTGGTCATAGGACAGTTCAAATAAGCTGCCTCACCTTTATCATAGCGTGATTTTAGATATACTTTATCAAAATTGATTGAAGATTTTTCAATAATTGGCGCAGCGGCATCATAGAAATAAAAACCATCCGAACCATTAAATTCCTTAATTGTTTTAGCTAACCCTTCAGAAGTTAAAGGACCTGTCGCAACTACTGTAATCCCTTCTGGAAATGCTGTTAATTCTTCTTCATATACAGTAATAAGTGGATGATTACGTAATTTTTCAGTTACCGTTGCTGAAAAAGTATCACGATCCACCGCTAAAGCACCACCAGCAGGGACACTAGTTTCATCTGCGCTATGAATAATTACTGAATTCATTCGACGCATTTCTTCTTTTAAGACGCCAACAGCATTTTGTAAGCTATTGCCTCGTAATGAATTTGAACAAACCAATTCAGCAAATTGATTTGTATGATGGGCAGGTGTTTTCTTTGTTGGACGCATTTCATATAGATGAACTTCCACGCCTGCATTTGCAATTTGCCAAGCTGCTTCACTTCCTGCTAGCCCAGCACCAATAACATTCACATAAACCATCAATTCTCTCCTATCTATTTAATGACATTTTCTTCGTAATCACCATTTGGACAAACGACTTGCTTGCCACCTTTGACTTTCTTTTCAACTAAGAAGTGATCACATTTCGGACAATTTCTGCCAATTGGTTTATCCCAAGAAACAAACTCACATTCAGGATAATTACTGCAGCCATAAAAAACCCGATTTTTCTTAGATTTTCTTTCAATGATTTGCCCTTTATGACAGTGTGGACATTCAACCCCGATTTCTTTTACGATAGGCTTGGTATTACGACATTCAGGGAAATTACTACATGCATAGAATTTGCCATATTTCCCTAGTTTAACAACCATTGGATGACCACAAACATCGCAATCAAAGCCAGCTGGTTCATCTTTAATTTGAACTTTTTCAATCTGCTCTTCTGCCACAGCCAATTCTTTCGCAAATGGTTGATAGAAGCCATCGATGACTTTCACCCAGTTCTCTTTACCTTCTTCTACACGGTCCAGACTATTTTCCATCTCAGCAGTAAAGTGAATGTCAACAATTTTAGGGAAGAAATCAACCGTTAATGTATTAACAATTTCTCCTAATTCGGTTGGTTCAAATCGTTTTTGCGCTAATTTGACATAGTAGCGACGTTGAATCGTATCAAGTGTTGGCGCATAAGTAGAAGGGCGACCGACACCATTTTCTTCAAGCGTACGTATCAAAGTAGCTTCACTATATCGTGCAGGCGGTTGAGTAAAGTGTTGTTTAGGCTCAACATCTACAGACTGTACAGTTTCCCCTTCGACTAATTCTGGCAACACATTTTCTTTTTCTTCTTTGCCATCGTCGCGTCCTTCGACATAAACTTGCATAAAACCTTTGAATTTGACTTTAGAACCATTAGCAATAAAAGTAACGCCATTTTGAATTAAAGTCACTTTCATTGTATCAAGGACAGCCGGTGTCATCTGACTAGCCACAAATCTGGACCAAATCAAAGAATATAGCTTCATCTGATCTTTATCTAAGTATTTTGCTAAACTTTCTGGTGTACGCAACACACTCGTTGGACGAATGGCTTCATGGGCATCCTGAGCACCTTGCGCATTAACAACTTTTTTACTACTGTGCGCCGCGAATTCACTCCCGTAAGTTTCTTCAATAAATTGTGAAGCCTCTTGTTTGGCTGTATCTGCAATTCGTTTAGAGTCCGTACGCATATAGGTAATTAGACCAACTGTTCCTTGACGACCTAGGGCAATCCCTTCATATAATTGTTGCGCAACCATCATTGTTTTACGCGTTCTGAAGTTTAATTTTCGCGCAGCTTCTTGTTGCAAACTACTAGTTGTAAATGGTGCTGCTGGATTGCGTTTACGTTCTTTCTTTTCAACTTTAGTTACTTGATAATCTTTAGAATCGACACGTTGCAAGACCTTTTGGACATCTTCTTGCGTCTTTAGCTGATATTTTTTACCATCTAAGCCCCAGAAATTGGCTTTAAACTTTTGACGTCCTTTCTTAAAGTTGCCATCAATCGTCCAATATTCTTCTGGTTTGAAGTTACGGATTTCTTTTTCGCGATCGATAATCATCTTCAAGGCAATTGACTGTACCCGACCTGCACTCAAACCTTTTTTCACTTTTTTCCATAGAATCGGACTAATAGAATACCCTACAAGTCGATCTAACACACGACGAGCTTGTTGCGCATCCACTAAATCTAAATTAATGGTACGTGGTTCTTTAAAAGCCGCTTTGACTGCATCTTTGGTAATCTCATTAAAGACAACACGGTTTTTATCTTCCAATGACAAGCCTAGAATATGTGCTAAATGCCAGGCGATTGCTTCCCCTTCTCTATCCGGGTCACTTGCAAGATAAACTTTTTCCGCTTTTTTTGCAGCTTGACGTAAACTCTTAATGACATCGCCTTTACCGCGGATTGAAATATAGTGTGGTTCATAGTTGTTTTCTACATCAATCCCCATCTTACTTTTAGGTAAATCACGTACATGCCCCACACTGGCAACGACTTTGTAGTTCTTTCCTAAATACTTCTCAATTGTTTTTGCTTTTGCTGGTGACTCCACTATGACTAAATACTTATATGCCATCAAATCAGAGCTCCTTTATAAAATTTTTCTTCTATTATAATAAATGAATTCAAATCATATCATTTTCAAATTTTGTCCAAAATGCTTAAAGACATGAACAAAATTATTTTTTTCGTAAATCGACTACAATCATAGCGATAAGAATTAGGTTTGTCAAGAAAAATAGCAAAGCAAAAATATACAGACGATTATTTTACGCGAAAATTTGGCAATTCATCAAGAATATCTGATGCTGAAATCACGCATTTTGCCCCATCTTGAATAAGCTTTAAAGTTCCGGTATTGCGACGGCTTAAAACTTCTCCTGGCACACTAAAGACACTGCGACCTTCATCAATAGCAAGCTGTGCCGTAATTAAAGAACCGCTCTTGTCTTTAGCCTCAATCACACAGACACCTTCAGCCAGTCCAGCGATAATACGATTACGAAGCGGAAAATGAAAACGTCGCACAGGGGTAGTTGCCGGATACTCACTCACTATTAGCTGTTGAGTTTTCATCCGCTCATATATCGACCGTACTTCTTTAGGATAACAAATATCAATTCCACAACCTACGACACCAATCGTCTTTCCGTGATAAATCATCGCCAATTGATGAGCATAACTATCTACCCCTTTAGCCAAACCACTCGTAATGACCAACCCATCGTCAATCAATGGTGGTAAAAGCTGGTCCATTACTTGATAGGCATACGGACTGGCTAATCGAGAGCCTACAATTGCGATTTGTCGTTGCTGGAATAAAGATTTATCGCCTTCATAAAAAAGAACAAGCGGTGGTTGATAAGTTTCTTTTAAAACATCAGGGTAATCATCTGATAATATAGTGATAAATTTCTGCTCAGCCGTCAAATCTGCTAGTTTTTGCTCATCTAATTCCTGCCAATAGTGCAAAAACAAGTCTTGATGCTGACTGATTTGTAATTCACGCATAATAATTGGCCCTTGTTGTG
>JAEWFE010000190.1 GCA_023389005.1 Bacillota bacterium | reverse complement strand
GTAACTTGGTAAAAATACAATTAAAAGTACGCCCACAATTAGTGAAATAAGTCCTAAAAAGCGAATGAATGATAATGGACGTAGTAAGGTATGAAATAAGCCAAAATGATCAATAAGAATTGACATCAATAATTGGCCTAAAATAGGTAATATGACTGTCTGAACACTACCTAAAATCGGGAAAAGTAGAATATTCGCTGTTAGTCCAAGCATTCCGAGTAAACCACCAAGATAGGCCCACCAAGGAGTTCTGGCAAAAACATCTGAGGTAATCAATAAGGGCACCCCTTGAAAAATTGCAATCAAAGCTAAAAAAAGCGTACCGACAGCAAATGAAAATAATGAAGCTAAAAAAGGGGATTGCACGATACCTCTCATTTTTGAATTAAAAGCTGTTTGTATGGGTAAAAGGCTACCAACAAAGAGTCCAAGTAATAGATACATGTACCTACCTCCAAAAAAATCTATGTTTATTTTACCACATTCGTATTTTTATTCACAATACTAGAATTTAGTTTACATAATACCTATATTACAGAAATTGTGTTTAGAAAATAGATTTGATACAATAGCTAAAAAAGGAGGAATGTTTGAATGCTTTCATTTGAATCAGATTATACCGAAGGAGCGCACCCTAAAATTTTAGAAAAGTTTATCCAAACCAACTTCGAACAATTACCAGGTTATGGCTCTGATGACTACACAAAACAAGCAAAGAAAAAAATTAAAGCGGCTTGTCAATTACCAGATGCAGATGTTCATTTCTTAGTAGGGGGTACTCAAACGAATCAAATTATTATTGATACGATGTTGGCTCCTTATGAAGGTGTCATTGCTTGCCAAACAGGTCATGTTGCCTCACATGAAGCTGGAGCCATTGAATTTACTGGGCATAAAGTTTTAACACTACCTGAAAATTTAGGGAAAATGTCTGCACAAGATCTTAGTCAATTATTGCAAGTCTTTTACTCAGATGAAAACCATGAACATATGGTATTTCCAGGAATGGTATACCTTTCTTTTCCTACTGAATATGGTACGTTATATACTAAAGAAGAATTACTGGCAATCAAAGCTATCTGTCAAACCTATCAAATCCCACTATATATTGATGGTGCAAGATTAGGTTATGGACTTAAAGCTGCTGATTGCAATCTGACTTTACCTGAGTTAGCTGAAATTGCGGATGTATTTTATATTGGTGGGACAAAAGTAGGGGCCTTATGTGGAGAAGCGGTGGTATTCACTAAAGGTAATACGCCTAAACATTTTATTACACAAATCAAACAACACGGCGCACTTTTAGCGAAGGGGAGGGTATTAGGCATCCAATTCGACGCTTTATTTACTGATAATCTTTATTTTGAAATGAGTCAAAATGCGATTGAGCGTGCGGATGAAATTAGAAAATTACTTAAGGAAAGAAAATACCCATTCTTCATTGAAACAACGACTAATCAAATTTTTGTCATCGTTGAAAATCAAAAATTAAGTCAAATTCAAGAACAGGTAAGAGTTGGATTTTGGGAAAATTATGATGAAACCTATACGGTGATTCGTTTTGCAACAAGTTGGGCTACTACCAAAGAGCAAGTACAAAAATTAAAGGAAATCTTATAGTTTTGTACAATTGATATACTTTGAGGGATGTCTAATTATTAATCCACACAGTAAATTGTCAAAGAGCAATTATAGAAAT
The DNA here is from genome assembly GCA_023389005.1 of Bacillota bacterium. Taxonomy (GTDB): domain Bacteria; phylum Bacillota; class Bacilli; order Lactobacillales; family Enterococcaceae; genus Enterococcus_E. Next base: position 826 of record JAEWFE010000190.1, on the reverse strand, counting down.
TGATTGAATTACATGTAAACTATTATCTATTAATATGATTTTAAGAACTATTATTCGAATTAAAACAAACCAGCCATCAATGCTAATCAATGATGGCTGGTTTTGTGTTAATCGTATAAATGATTCATGATGTTGACTTGTTCTTTGGCACCGATGTGGGTATAGATACTAGTTGAGTTGGTATTATTTTGACCAAGTAATTGTGCAGTGGTAACAATTGAGCCGGTTTTTCGATAAATTTGAGTACCAACGGAGTGTCTAAGTTTATGTGGAGTGGTCCGCTTATTATAGGCTTTAGAATACTTATCAACCATTTTTTCAATTGCATTGGCTTTTAGACGTTTAGCTGCACCACCATAAGTTGATAAGAAGAGGGGTTGGACATTTTCTGTAATTTGATAGGTAGTTTGGCGATTATCTAGATAGTCAGTAATGTAAGAAATCATCGGAGAGGCTACAGTAACCCAGTCCATTTGTCCACCTTTTCTGATGACCCGAATATGCATAGATTCATCCGTTAATTCCATGTCGCGTAGATTAATGTTGACCAATTCGGATAAACGGATACCAGTTCCTAAAAATAATGCTAAGATTGCCAAGTCACGAATTTTATTTTTTTCAAATGCAGCAATGGCTTGTCGGGTGGTGAGTAGTTCTTGATATTGATGATCAATAAATTGTAGAAAAGCCAGACCTTCATTATCAAAGAAAATCATAGGCTCCATTTTTTTAGTACGGACACTCATTTTAACCGAATCATTCACATTTTTGACGCCTTGCATTTGATTAGAAGATAAATAAGGTTTGTTGGTTTCATCATTAATCG
>JAEWFE010000109.1 GCA_023389005.1 Bacillota bacterium | reverse complement strand
ACCCAACACTTTACCATTTCCTAAGGCTTGAACATTACAACCATGCTTAAATACTAATTCACTTGGAACGTCAATGATTTTATAATTTCTACGTTTAAGCATCTGAATAAAGTTGTAAGGAAGTTGTTCTGTAGCAGCAATACATACTTTTTCAGCAACAATGTTAAACACCATATCTAAGTGTAAATTAGCCGGAGGAACAGGCACGCCTACAACAGTGTAACCATATTTTGCTAACTGCTCACGTAAATTATCTACACCAGCTTGGTCGGTTCGATCAACCAAGCCAAACGCTAAAGTATGATCATCAATCATCCAGAAATCTCCACCTTCAAAGCAACCTGCATTCACACGAGCAATGACTGGAATACCTAGTTCTTTTAATTTTTGCTCATACACTTCTGTTTCTTTTTGACGTGCAGGATGACGGAATTTCCCAATGATAGCGCCTTCTTTAACCATCGCACCAAAATCTCGAGCAAAAGTTTGAACTTGTAACTCTTTATGAGCATCTACTTCATGTACAATCACACCATTTTCTCTATATGCATTGACCAAGGTTTGCCATTCTGCAACCATACGTTCATTTTGCTCAGTTTCGCCTTTCTCCATCCAAGACTTAGTAATCTCATTAATGGCATTGAACACATAAAATTTAGGAGAACATACAATGACTTCTTTTAACACATTAGTTGCATTACTTACATAAATATTTTCTGACATAATTAAACACTCCTTATAATTAGTATTTTTTAAAATACCATAATATTTAATAATAATAATCCTACACAAGCAATAAAGAAGATAAATAGATATTTAGCACTAACTTTAATCCATGTTCCATAGTCAACATGAACAGCTTGTGTACAAGTCATCACAATGATAGAGGTTGGTGCAATCATTTTCACTAAACCTAATGCAAAATTATAGATAACTACCATTGTTGACTCACTAACTCCCGCAAAAATTGCTAATGGAGCCATTATTGACATAGTCGCTGCAGCCAAACCTGTTGAGCTTGGAATGAATGCCGCTAACACAAGATATACTACAAAACAAACTACAACGAATACTGAAGTTGGCAAACTTCCTAATGTTTTTTCGCAAGCATTTAAAACTGTAGCTGTAATATTCCCATCAGTCATAATTACTTGAATTCCTCGAGCTAAAGGCACGATAAACGCTGTAGATACTAAAGCAGCCGATCCTTTAATTAATATTTTGATGATTTTGTCAACGTCATATTTCATTACAAAACCAGCTAAGAAAGTCATTACAATTAACAGACCATTAATTTCATTGAAATACCAGTCTCCAAATGGCACTAAATGATTGCCTAAGATAGTTCCAAAGACAATATTATGATTCATCCAATCGGTTGCTTTTGCAAAGAATGTAAAATTCTCATTTAAAGCGGTCCAAGGAATCAATGAAATAATCATTATAGCAAAAGTTGCTAAGAAAATATAGAAGACTTTCCTTTGTCGACTATCCATGACTTCTTGTTTACCCTCTGCACTAGCAAATTCCTCTATATCTTGTTGATGTCTGTAGTACTGTGGAGACGCTTTTGGATTTTTTTGAACTTTTTTTGCATATTGACAAATTAAAAATGAAACTAAGGATAGTAACGCTACAAAAACAAAAGCTCTAAAAACAATGCCTTCACCTGGACTAATACCGGCAATACCAGACGCGATACCCGTTGAAAATGGATTAATAACTGAAGCAGCACATCCTGCTTGCGTACCAAAAATTACTATCATTAACGCAGTAATAGTGTCTAACCCAAGAGATAAAATAATCGGAAGAAACATTAACAAATATACAAATCCTTCTTCATACGCCCCTTGTACCGTACCAAATATCCCCATTACAAAAGTGAGAACTGTAATCAACACCGCAGTCTTATCTTTATATTTTGATGCTATTCCTTTCAATGCAATATTAATCGCACCGATTGTATCCATCATTTCTAAGAAAGCCCCGAACAACATAACATTTAACGAAATGGTTATAGCCCCGGAGATTTTTTCATTACCTACCATACCAATGATAGGTGCCATAATTACATCCCATAAACCTTGTCGGTTCGCCGCAATTCTTTGATATGTTCCTGCAATATTTTGCCCAGCATCATTAACATCATACTTCCCACCAGGAACAAACCACGTTAATATCGCAACCAATATTAACAGAAAGAAGATTATTACATAAGTATTAGGTGATTTGAACTTCTTCTTTTCCATATTTCATCAACTCCCTACAACCATCGTCCCTTCTTGACCATGTAAAGCTTCATTTAAATAATTAATCGATGTAATAATTCCAATTCTTTGCTTACTTGAACCCACAAAATTAATCACAGCTTCAACTTTAGGTAACATAGATCCTTTACTGAATTGATCTTGATCAATATATTCACTGAGTTCATCAACAGTAACATTTTTAAGAGCTTTTTGCGTTTCTTTCCCATAATTTACATAGACATTGGAAACAGCTGTCAGAATAATCAAATAATCAGCATCTAATAATTCTGCTAATTTAGCACTTGCAAAATCCTTATCTATCACAGCTGCAATACCTTCATAAGCGCCATCATGTTGAATGACTGGAATACCTCCACCACCGCAAGCGATTACAATTTTACCTTCGTTGAATAGCGAATTAATAATCTCTTTTTCAACTATATCCAACGGTTTTGGAGATGGAACCATACGTCTGTAGCCTCGACCTGCATCCTCTTTAACTACATAACCATATTTCTGAGAAATTAGTTCTCCTTCTTCTTTTGAATAAAATTTTCCAATTGGTTTAGTTGGATTAATAAACGCAGGATCATCTGGACTAACTTCAACTTGCGTAATTATTGATTGTGCTTTCGTGCTTAACTTTCTTTTATTACACTCATTAGTTATCTCGTTTTGTAAATGATATCCAATGTACCCTTCACTCATTGCATTACATTCTGGGAAAGGTAACTCATCACTTGAATCCATGTTTTCGTAATATTCCGTAAATGCTAAATTAATCATACCTACTTGCGGTCCATTTCCATGACTCACAATTAATTGATGTCCTTTTTCAACTAAATCCACTAATCCAGGAACCACTTTCTGAATTGCTTCTTTTTGCTCTTTTGCGCTATTTCCAAGTGCATTTCCACCTAAAGCCACAACTATTTTCGCCATACATCCACCTAATTTCTTTTATCAAATTATCTGAGTTGTTCATAATAGAACAACTCAGATTTTTATTGAATGTCAATCTGCATAAGCAGCTAAGATTGCTTTAATTGAATGCATTCTATTTTCAGCTTCATCAAAAATAACCGATTGACTGCATTCCATAACTTCATCAGTGACTTCTTCCCCTCTATGTGCTGGAAGACAATGCATGAAAATAGCATCTGGTTTCGCTTTTTTCATTGCATCCATTGTCACTTGATAAGGTGCAAAAGCTTTCTTCAAATATTCAATTTCTTCTTCTGATTGTCCCATACTATATTGAGACATTCCATAAACAATATCTGCATCTTTTAACGCTTCGTCAAAGTCTTGTGTAAATACTACTTTTGCACCAGTCATCGCAGCTCGACGTTTAGTTTCTTCAACAATTTCTGCATCTGGTTCAAGCCCTTCTGGACAAGCGATATATAAATCCATACCTAAAGATGCACACATAATCATCGTCGTATAACAAACATTGTATAGATTTCCTGAATAGCAAACCTTCAATCCTTCGAATTTTCCTTTTTTCTCTTTAATTGTCATCAAATCGGCGATACCTTGAGTTGGATGAGCTAAAGCGGTTAATCCGTTAATTACAGGATTTTGCATCCATTTAGAACATTCTTCAACGATTTCATGTCCAAAAGTTCTAATGAACAAACCGTCAAAGTATCGATCTAAAACACGACAAGTGTCTTTCAAAGGTTCTCCTCGAGTCATTTGCATTTCATCTGGACGTAAATATACAATTTTAATACCTAAGTCAGCAGCCGCTCTCTCTAAGGCATTGCGTGTACGTGTACTATTTTTTTCAAATAATGCCGCCCAAACTTGTCCTTTCAGATATTCATGTGGCTCTCTAGCTGTCCATTTACGTTTAAAATCTAAAGATAAATCTGTAAGAAATTCAATCTCCTCACGATCCATATCTTTAAATGCTAAAAAATCTTTTCCTTTGAATCTGTTTCTCATAGGTTTACATCTCCTTATCTCTTGATGTCCTTATTTTATTAAAAACTTTGCAAAAAAAGAATTGTACAAAAACACATTTTAGAATCGCTTTCGTTGTGCTTTTGTACAATCCGGATTAATCAGATGACAAATGAGCTATCTGCATTGCTATATATATATTCATCAAACTATCTGGATGACTAATATCCACTTCTAAAACTTGTTCTATCCTTTTTATTCTTGCCCTTAGCGTATTTTTATGAATAAAAAGTTTTTTGCTCGTTTCATTATGAGAAAAACCAGATTCCAAGAAAACTTCTAATGTTGGAAATAAAGCTGTACGATGTTTATCATCATATTTTTTTAACGGATAAATATAAGTATCCAACATTTTATTTACATATAATTGATTAATTTTCCCTTGATCATCTAAGAACATTTTTAAAATTCCTAGTTTATTATACAACAAGTATTTTTTGTTTGAATAATTTGAAATAAGAACACTCACTGCTTGTTTTGCTTCCTTAAGGGCTAAATTTAATTTCCAGTATGGGTGAACTTCACTTACACCTATATAGAAACGACTATTTTTGTATTTGTATTGAAGAAAGTTGAGTAATTCACACACGAAACTTTCAGCATTCTTATTAATATTTGGCAATAAAATAATCCAATCATGCCTTCTAGAAAAAATCAAATAATTCTCATCATAAAAATCACATTGCGAAACATCTTCTCGAAATTTTATAAAAGTATTATTTTCTTGAATAAAGGCATAATTGCTCTTTGGGAAAGAATCTTTAACAACCATTAATCTATAACTATCATAAATTTTACTCCCTAATGAGTAACTAATCCTATTCTTCTCACGATCATTACTTTCATTTATATTTAATAAATCTTCAAAAACCAAATTTCTATAATGATTATTTGCTAATTTATATTCGTATTGATAAGATGATTTCAACCGATATATTAAACAAAAAATTTCAATTTTGGCCAATACATCTTCTGTCAATAATTCTACGTACTTCTCTTGTTTGATAACTAAATATGGAGAATTTTTCCTAGAATCAATAATCGGAATATAAAAAAATGTATATTGAGCAGTGTATATATCTACACGTTGATCAATTACACCTATAATTTGTTTTTCTTCATAAGTAACCCCTATTTTTTTAAATATTCCTGGAACAACTTCACCAATACCTTCTACATAATTCTCCCATGAAAAATCTACACTGTAATCTATCAAATTAAAATTAGAACCTATTACAGCAACAGAATATCCTACTAATTCATAAAATATTTCGCACATATCCTTATAGCTATTCTTTTCTGATAATGTTGTCAACATCTTCTTATAAAAAATATCTACATCTTGGAGCACTTTAGAATGATTGCTTATTATTAAAGATTGAATCGGAGACATAATATCACTCCAACTGAAAAAATTATCAACAAAAAAAATAGGAACTTCATGCATTATACATAAGTCAACTAACCGATCACTTATAAATTCTTTATATCTTTTTTTTGTGATAATTCCACTAATCTTCTTAATAACCTCTAGTAAATATTTATCTTCAAAAAATATTTTGACATATTCACCTCCAACTATTATAAGCTCTCCTTGCTTAATCCAATTTTTCATATCTCTAGTGTCCATTACATTAATCCCTGTAACTTCCGTTTCTAAATTATCAAGATCCAGTGTACATTCTTCTCTAGACAATTCTTTTATTTTCGCAATATCATTAATCGTTATCATTTCATCACCTTTAATTTTTTATCCAAAACATTTAAAGAGCATAACAAATTATAACACACAAAAGCATCTGTATTAACAAAAAAGTTAATAACCAATGCCTCTAAATATATAATTTTTTTTAAAGATCAGCACTTTACAAAAAATAGTTTTCTATCCGCTTTTTTAAAGGCATGCTAAATAAGACCCTGATATTTGGGCGTTTATTTTTGGCATTTTGAGACTCTGACCCCAAAGTATGGAAAATTTGTTCTTCAAGAATGACGCGGCTTAAAGCATTTTTACGTGCACTTGTCCCTTGTGGCATCAATGCAGAAAAGCGGCTATCTATCAATGGCAATATTTTAACCAATCCATAGGTGAAATTGATTAAAAAATTCACTCCTTCAATTTCTTCATAGGAACGAACTTGATAACTGCCAAAAGACCAAAATGTTTTAATTTCATAAAAGTAAGTCTCAATCTTCCAACGCTGTTCATAGTATTCTAATATGCGCCACATTCCCTGAGTCTCAGGTGTAATAGCTGGAAGTTTCTCGGGATCTATCGTAGAAATGAATAATCTTCCGCCTTCTTGATCAGATTTCTTTGTTCGAACGACATAAACTGGGAGAGAAAATAGATGGGTTAGACAATACGTCATACCAACATCATAAGTGCCATCACTATCTGAAACAGCTATATCTGTACAACGGAACTGCTGGCTATACTTACGTGGACGCCCGCGTTTTCCAGTCTTTTAGGGCAATTCAAATAGAGCGGTATCTTTGCGAATATTGGCGATAAAATCAACGTTCTGATGAAGTTTGACAAAATCTAAAAGCTCTTTTTTGGGATACCAGCTATCACATTCTACAATGATATGTTGGCTTGGTTTAAATGCCATCAGGGCAGTGGTAGCCATCTCTTCAGCTAACTTTAACTTCGATTTATCACCAGGAATGTACATTCGCATGGAAAAAGGGAACATGATGTATTCCACCTGTTTTTTTACCCTGGATAGGAAAAGCAATACCTAGAGTGACAAAATCGTGTGCATTCACATACGCTTTTCCTGTATGTAAGGCGTGGTCGTGAAGTACTTTAACATGTGCAAATTTTTTGCCATACTTAGGCTGAAGTGTGTCATCGATTAGGAATAGTACAGGATATTGACTGGCAAGCTCTTGAAAGAGATCTATTTCTAACAAGGATTGAAGAACTTTTAATTCAAGAATACCAAGCTTTTCTCCAATGACTGACAGTGTATGATAGTAAGTATTCAAGGATTTTCCGTAGTACAGTCGCAAAAACCAATTGTAAAAGGAGCGAACAGAAGCGATACCAGTCATACAAATTGTAGCTAATACCAGACCAGAGAAGTTCATTAATGTAGGTGTGGATAGATTGCCTGTAAAAATTTTAAAAATAATCGATGAAATGATGGAAATTAGCTTTGTAGTCTGATATGATTGAGTCATGCGGAAATACCTTCTTTCTATTGATTTTACTGCAATTTAATCTCACTAGAAGAAGCGTGGTATTTCCGCTTTTTTTTGTTAAAATTTAAGAAAAAGTTGTAAAGTGCTGACTATCTTAAATTAAAGGAGGGAAAAAGACCGCTAAGCTATCCAACGCTTACGTTAAGTTCTCATTTTTTAATTCGAGCATAAAAACTGCCTCTCTTATATGAAAACAAGGATGCTAACATGAGCTAGGCATCCTTG
>JAEWFE010000092.1 GCA_023389005.1 Bacillota bacterium | reverse complement strand
CTCAAAAGCTATTTGTTCTTAATTTTAAGTTTTTCAAATATTTTCCTTTCCATTATAATCAAAAAATACGAGTTTTGCGAGAGTTTTTGCATAAATTATCGAAAAATGTTCGTAAAATTATCTAAATAAACATAAAAAGGCGAATGAAACCTGTCATTCACTCAAAATCATTCCTAGTTTGCAGCAAAAAACAGCCCTCTTATTTAGAAGACTGTCCCTAATTTATTGGCTATATGATTGAAGATTTGCAATACGCCACTTGCTTTTCAATCCGTGAATCAGGCATTTGTGTATAGACTTGATATTGACGTAAGATTGCTTCGTATTCTTCAGGTAAATCAGCAAGCTTTTCAAAATCAAAACGCGACCAATCATGAATGAGCTTTGGATAAGTCGAAAATTTCTTTTTAGTATTGTAGAAAAGTTTGCCGCGGCCTTCAAAAAAATTCATCTCTTTAGTCAGTTTATCGCAATTCATCGCCTGACCAGTGTCATAGATGGGCGCGACTTTTTCCCATTCAAGTGTTTTGACATTGCGGATAATGCCAAAATTTTTCATATGCCGGTCATGGTTCATCATTAGAAAATCCAAAACCAACATATTTTCCAACTCATTTCTAGCATCCACTAAACCATGAGCTGCTAAAATCTCAAGGTAATGCTCATAATCACTCACATGGTTTTTCTTTTTGCGCAAATCATAAATATCGTTTGCGGTAATGATTTCTTGGTCGCCCTTTAGAAAATTCTCGCATACTGAGACCAATTTTCCTTGCCAGATACGCACTTCATACGGACAATGCGCCATATTGAGACGTTTGGCAATTTGCGTGGCGAGATATTCATTGATAGGCTCTTGCTTAGAAAATTCATACGTTCCTTTGATGAGCAGGCGGCGGTGCTTTTCATCAATGAACCAACTTTTCGGCAACATGCCATCAGTAGTCTGGTTGGGCGAGTACTTTTCTTCTTTGATTGGGGCTTGTTCAGGTGCAATCGAGGCTTGTAGGAACTGTTGGTATTCAAATTCATGCGTAAAAAACTCAATGTCTTGCCAAGTGAGATTTTCCCCTTCTTTTAAAAACCAATATTGATCTGCTAAAGACAAACCATGAGCCGCTAAAAGCAACTCTGAAGTAGAAGAAATCGCTAATTTTTCTAGCAATAAGGTTAAGTCTTTACGCCAGGATGGAATCGCTCGAGCTTGAAACCATTGATTGCAAGCTTTCAACAAATTCATACTCTTTTGGTGGTAAGCATTATACAGCGCAAGAGGGGCATATCGAATGTCAAATATCGCTAATAATCGTGTAAATTTTCCCTCTTGCAACTCAAGTGACAGCACTGGTGTATTTTGATTCATTAGGATATAATTCATCAGACTTCCTCCTCAAACTTTTTATCGATTATAACACGAAAAATGAAAATGCTAGCAAAAAAAATCCAAAGCTAAGATGATACTGCTTAACTTTGGATTGTTCTCACTTATTTTCGTTTTGCTTGAATAACTAGGATGCGCACCACATTAGCCACCAAGAAAATCGCAATATAGACCAGCGTAATCGTCGCTCCTGGAGGGGTATCTAGGTAAAAGGAACTCGTCAAACCACTCAACATCCCCACTAGACCAATCAACATACTTAAGTAAATGACCTGATTAAAGCCTTTCCCCACTCGCAAACTTGTCGCTGCCGGTAAAACCATAATCGCTGAAACCAATAACGCACCGGCAATCGGAATCATAATCGCAATCGCCACCCCAGTTAAAATATTAAAACACATCGACATTAAGCGCACCGGCAACCCATCGACATGGGCTGTGGCTTCATCAAAGGTTAAAATATACATTGGTCGGCGAAAACGCAAGAAACTCAAGAAAATCACTACGAATAAAATGCCTAAAAACCACACTTGGCTATTGGTAATCGTCACAATCGAACCAAACAAGTAGGACTGAATACTCGTTGAAGAATTTCCGCCACTTAATTTCATCAAAACAAGCGCTAAGGCTAGGCCACCTGACATTAAAATAGCCACCGAAATCTCGGAATAACTATGAAACATACTGCGCAAATATTCAAGTAAAATTGCTGCCAAGATGACAATGAACAAGGTAGTTAAATTAGGACTTAAATTAAGGAAAAAGCCCAGTGCCACCCCCGCTAATGAGACATGCGATAAAGTATCGGCCATTAAAGATTGACGGCGTAAAACTAAGAATACCCCTAACATCGGTGCAATACCTGAGATAAAAATCGCCGCTAAAAAGGCTCGTCTCATGAATTCATATGAAAGCAACGCCATGGGGAATCCTCCTTTCGCACCAAATGAATTTGGCGATCTGCATAATTTTTGATTTCTTCATGATCATGGGTAATCATCAAAATTGCTTTTTGGTGTTGATGGGCACTATGTCGTAATAACTTATAAAAATTATTGCGCGATTTTTCATCCATCCCGGTCGTTGGTTCATCTAAAATGAAAAGATCTGGATCAGTCGCAAACACACGCGCGAGGCTGATTCGCTGCTTTTGTCCACCGGAAAGCTCACCAATTTTTTTATGGCGCATCTCCCACATTCCCACTGCATCCAAAGCTTTTTTCACATGCTCGTGATCACGGTCTGTTAAACGTTTGAACCAGCGATCTTTAGGGAAACGTCCCGACTGCACCAATTCTAAAACCGTACTTGGAAACCCTACATTAAATGAGGCAATTTGCTGCGGAATATAGCCCACACTGAGTTTCTTGCCCTTGATATTTTCTTTTGCTATCGTCACTGTGCCTGTCTTTGGTTTTAATAAGCCCAATGTCGCCTTCACCAAGGTCGATTTTGCCGCACCATTTTCCCCGGTTAAAGTAACAAATTCGCCCGCATCAACATGATAATTTATCCCGGTTAAGACTGGCTCTTCATCATAATAAAAGCTCAAATTTTCGACTTCAATATAGTGCATCTTTTCACCTACTTTTCATTCAAGGTTTGTTGTAAAGCTTGTAAATTTGCTCGCATCACGCTGAGATAATCCTCGCCATCTGCCAATTGGTCTTTGGTTAAACTTTCGAGCGGATTTAAGACAAGTAAGCGTACCCCAGTTTCTTTAGCTAGGGTTTTCGCTACTTTGGCTGAGGCATTTTCTTCAAAGTAAATCGTATGAATCTGCTCTTTTTGAATATATTTTTTCAATTCGGCTAAACGACTTGGTGTAGGTTCTTCCTCTGGAGAAAGCCCAGTAACCGCCACTTGCTCTAA
>JAEWFE010000054.1 GCA_023389005.1 Bacillota bacterium | reverse complement strand
TAGAAGAATTAACATTTGCACATGATGTAATCAAATTGCTTGAAATAGAAGGAATAAACTTAAAATCAATTCATACCGGACATTTTATTACGAGTTTGGACATGAAAGGTTTATCGATCAGCTTATGCAAAATCAAACAACCATTCTGGATTGAATATTTACAAAAGCCAACAAATGCATTTGCTTGGTAATAAATAAAAGGGGCTGCCCCATTAGTATCTAATAAAAAATGAATATATAAATAATCCGAACGTTCATCATTGATTTTCTGAGTAATCAAATTGAACATTCGGATTTTCTTTTTTTATTATCTTGCTAAAATACTTTTGGGTCAGCCTCGTCGGCCTTTTGATCCTATATAGCTTTATTGTAATGTTTTTTTGCTTTTTACGAATTGCCTCAATAGATTTTTTTTGTAAAATACTTCAAAATCAGTGGGGAGATCAGTGTGCTCAATAAAAGCACAATTACTAAGGATGAATAAAGAGCAAGTGTGATCAAGTTATTTTGTTGTCCGATTTGTAAAATGATCAGAGCCATTTCGCCGCGAGATATCATCCCTGCACCAACCATCCAAGCACTATTGTTGGAGAACTGAGCGATTTTTCCGCCAGTAAAGCCTCCGACAAGTTTAGTCAAAATAGCTACTACCGTAAAGGCTAAGATAAAGAGTAATTGCTCATTCAACAAAGAAAAGTCTACTTCTAAGCCGACACTAACAAAGAATACTGGAATAAACACGGCATATCCCAATGCTTCTACACTGTGTTCCACTTCTTCTTTGACTTTTGTTTGGCTAACAGCAATCCCGGCAAAGAAAGCACCAATCACAGAGCTCAAACCGACTAAGTCAGCAAGATAAGCCATACCTAAACAGATGATCAGAGACATGATGATGACTGAGGCATTGGCAAAGAGCTTTTCTGCTAAAGAAAGCAAGAAGGGCACAATCCATTTAACAAGTAAGAAGATCAAAACAAAATAAATAAGTTCTACAAATAGAGTGACAGGCAAAGGAGTGTTTTGTGTGCCAGATACTCCCAAAAAGGACAGGCTGAGACTCAGTACCAAAACGACTAAAATATCGTCGACGACTGAAGCGCCTAGAATCGTCGACCCCTCTTTGGTATTCACAACATTTAGTTATTTGAGTACCTCGACAGAGATACTGACAGAAGTTGCTGCTAGAACAATACCAAAAAAAAGGCTTCCGTTCCGCTGCTTTGAAATCCGATACCTGTGAGATAGCCGAATAACATCGGGAAGAGGATCACCAAGATCGCTACAAACATTCCAGGGCGAAAATAGCGTTTCAGTAAAGAAATATCACTTTCTAAACCAGCTAAGAACATTAGCAAAATAACACCGATCTCAGAGAAATCGTGTACTAAAATGTCTGGATGTACCCAATTAAGTCCTGCACCTCCTAATAAAACACCAGCCAACAATTGCCCAATTACAGCAGGGACGCAATCCGTCTTGCTATATGAGAGAAAAGGGTTGTTGTGAGGAGGATTAGGCATAAGATACCCACAAATTCCATTAAATTCATCCTTCTTTCTTTCAAATAATCATTTTTAGTATAGCATGTAACCAGCAATCTTGGTGTAAGTAAGCATTGTTTGCTGATTTTCAAGTTGAAAGAGAAGAAAAATTGATCAAAGGCAGCAGAGGGTTCTTTTTATAACACTCTGCTGCCTGTCAAAAATGATTTTGTTTTAGTTTTTTTGTCAGTGGTCATTTAACCAGGTATTTAAACGGGAAAAAACCATTTGGACTTGGTCATCATCTGTTTCTTTCAGGAAGTCATGGGGAAGATCATAGACAGCTATAAATTTACTATCTGGAATTTTCTTTAATGCCTTACTATAGCGAAATGGGACTTCTTCATCGGTACTGCTCGCTGTACTAAAAACAGGAGGAAAGAGTTGTAGATCTTCCGCTGGGAGCGCATAATCCGTCAACTGATTGGAGGAAATGCCATATACCTCAGTCAATTTTTGTTGCTGAAGTGCATAAATATAAAAGAGATAACGCTGAAACTGGGGATCATCCCATACTTTCTCTGTTAACTCGATTTTTGGCAGAAGGGACTCAGACAATGGTGGTTGAGTCGTCTGACGAGAAGCTTCAATGAAAGCTAAGTCTGTATAGCCATAAAAGTTAATTAGGCTTTCGGGCATTGGCAGTTTTTCAGCAATAATTTTTTTCGTCAGTGCCATCATCAAATACCCTCCCGCTGAACGACCGCAGATTCGATAAGGGTGTTCCTTGATTACTTTCGCTTTTAATTCCAAGAAATTCTCCCAGGTAGCGGCAATAATTTCAGAAAGTGAACTGTTTGGTGCCAACAAATAGTCAATAGATAGGATCGTATAGTTGTGTTCATGAAACAATTCGATCAATGGTTTGGGAATATCCTGCCGACTGCCGTATACGAATCCGCCGCCATGCAAGTAAATCAGATAGCTCTCTTGCTCAATGGAATCAGCAGGGTAAAGACTAAGTGAGGCACCGGTAGATAATAAAAAGTCTGTTTTCATTTATAAACGACTCCTTTTCTTCAATTCTAATAAATACGAACCGATTTCATAATTGAGCAATTGGATAGGATTTGTCAAATCAATCTCCAGCAACTGCTCGATTTTGTTGAGACGATAGCGAATCGTTTTCGAATGCAGAAAAAGAGCCTCGGCAGTTTTCTTGTAATTGCGGTTGCTGATAAAAAAAGTATAGAAAGTAGTGAATAATTCCTCGTCTTCTTCTGACATTTGGTACAGCTTTTGGGGAATGCTTTGCTGCAGTCGTTCCAGCTGATTTTCTTTGATAAAGGAGCTAAAGATCCCTAAATCACTGTAAGTTAAGATCGGTCCTAGATAGAACTGGCGGTTGAAGCGAATGGTATCGAGACATTGGGGCAAGATTTCCTTGATATGTTCTTTAGTGAAGACTTCGCTGACTGCTAAGCAAGCAGATTCTTCTGATAAGAGAGAGACTTCAAATTGTTTTTCCAAGTTCTTTTTACTGATTTCTTGGGCTAGCTGCTGAAAATTATACAGGACGACTAAATAATTATGGTGCTCAAAAAACACATGGGCAGTTTTCAAAGCACGTAATTTGTGCAAGACAGCTATTTTTCTTTGCTTATCTTTAAAGGTATTGGAGGCAAAAGCAATTCCTTGGTAGTAATCATAACGATCTAATTGTGCCTCTTGCAGCAATGCAGCTAATTCTTCGGAATTATTCGGTGTACTTTGCAAAATGGCTTCGGCCAGATTGTTCATCCGATTATAGCGCTCTTTTTTTAGAAGATATTCCATTTGCAGCCGTTCGTAAATAACGTCTACGACATTCTCGATAATCATGACCTTTGCTTCAGGCATTTGGGAATCTTTTTGATAAACGATCAATGTACATAAGTCATTGAATGGGTTGATGATATCCACTTTGATTGCAGTGACATACTGATTCTTCTCATGAGAAAAAAACTCTAGATATTCATAATGATTTTTTGTGAATTCGATGGTTTTCATTGGTTCACTTTTTGTGACTACATAATTCTTAAAGGATTGACCGATCGCAACTTGAACATCCAAATGTGGGATCCGTAATGAACAAGGTTTTTCGATTAACTGATAAAACTCTTGCATGATCTGCTCAAAGGACGAATGGTTGCGTTCAACCTTCATGAAACGCTGACGGACCTCATAATAGGTTCGCAAGAGATGTGTTTGGTGATTCAAAAGCGGTTCATAAACCGCCAACATGATTGCTTCGTAACTAACATCTTGCTGTACTTTGATCAATGGGATCTGATAATCAAAACTAAACCCAATGATCCATTCAGGAATCATCGGAATCAAGCGATCGACTTTGACCACTAACCCGCTGACACCAATCTGCTGCATTTTTTCAAAAAAAACACGCAACTGATCCATAGAAAGGTCAGTAAAGGCATAGAAAGAAGTCAAGATCAATTGATCTTTCTTACTCCATTTTTCAATATCGATGGCTTCAAGCACCATGACAGAGGTCACCGGATTTGTTAAACCAATCGTGCCAGTCAGTGTCTTGCTATTTTTGAAAAGCGGCAGCTCTATCAATTCTTTTAATTGCATATGATTCTCCTTTTTCCCCTTTTGGATAAAAGTATAGCATTTTTTTAGACTTATATCCAATGAAAACGCAAACAAGTCGTGTTAAAATAAAAATATAAGAGAGGAGGAGAACAAATGTTAAACACAGTAATCTTAAAGAACAACTATCAAGATTCGATCAATCTCATGTTATTGACGAATACGATCAATGGTCTTGATGGCGTGACAATGAGTCAGATCATGATGGGAACAGATGCAAACAAAGATATTTTAAATAACACTGGCTTGCTGACGTCTGAAGCAGAAGCCGCTTCCCCGAATGACATGATGATCGTTGTCGACAGTGAAGACGAGCAAATCATGGAGGAAGTTTTACCGGTAATCGATACCTTTCTAGCCGATCTTTCCGCTAAAGGTGACGACAAGGAGAAACCTGCTGCAGCTTCTTGGCAAGAAGCACTGACTGCTTTGCCGGATGCCAATGTGGCGTTGTTCAGTATCCCGGGAGAATACGGCGCAGCAGAGATGGAAAAGGCGTTGAAGAATGGTCTGCATGTTTTCTCTTTTACGGACAATGTAGCCATTGAAGATGAAGTTCGCTTAAAGAAATTAGCGCATGAAAAAGGATTATTAATGATGGGACCAGACTGTGGAACAGGAATCATCTCTAGTATTCCGATTGCCTTCACCAATGTGGTTTCACCTGGAAATATTGGTGTAGTTGGTGCATCAGGGACAGGGATCCAAGAAGTCACGACGATCATTGATCGTCTAGGTGGCGGGGTAGTACATGCAATCGGAACTGGTGGACGTGATCTCAGTGATAAGGTGGGAGCCATCGCTGTGAAAGATGCGATCGTCGCTCTGGAAAATCATGAACCAACCGATGTGATTTGTGTCATTTCGAAGCCACCTGCAAAAGAAGTGCGGGATGAAGTCATTCAATTGCTGCAAAGCATCAGCAAGCCAGTCGTTGCTATTTTCTTAGGAGAAAAGCCTGTTGCCCATGAAGGAAAAGTTTACTTGGCACACACGTTGGAAGAAACTGCACAAATCGCTGTTGATTTAGCAAATGAAGAAGCTGTCAAACGGAATTACTTTACAAAATTGGACAAACCAAACGTATCCACTTTAGACAAAGACAAAGTTGTTAAAGGCCTTTATTCTGGCGGCACACTAGCTGCTGAAGCGGGCATGTTGATTTCGGAAGCGTTGAACTTAGAAGGTTTAGTCAAGCAAGAAGGATATATTTTGCATTCTCACGGCTACGATGTGATCGATTTAGGCGATGATATTTATACGCAAGGAAAACCTCATCCAATGATCGATCCAGAGGTACGGATTCAAAAAATGGAAGAATACGCAGAGGATGAACAAACTGGAATAATTTTGTTTGACGTGGTTTTAGGTTACGGTGCCCATGAGGATATGGTCGGGGCATTGTTGCCTGCTATCGAAGCGGCCCAATCAACAGCCAAAAAAGCTGGACGTGATCTTTACTTTGTGGCCACAGTCTGCGGAACCTCGAAAGATCCGCAAAATTATCAAGAGGCAGTCGATCGCTTGAAAGCAGCCGGGGTTTATGTGGCAGAAAGCAATGCGAAAGCGGTTCAATTAGCACTCTTGTTAAAAGGTGTCGAAATGTCAGAAGCCGATAAAGTGGTGGAAGACTACACGGGAACAACAATTGATGTACCAACGGTTAGCGAGCAAGTGATGGAATTATTGACGACAAAACCGCGAATTATCAATGTCGGTTTACAAAGCTTTAATGAATCGATTCTGCAATATGGTGGACGAACGGAACAATTTAACTGGCGTCCTAGAGCAGGCGGTAATAAAAAAATGATTCGCATTCTGGATGCACTTGAAGATTTTGAAGACCAAATTGCAGCGGACAACCAAGAAGTGACAGACAAAATCAAGAATGCGCAGCCTTTCTTGATCGATGTTGTTCCTGCCAAAACAGTCATTGCTGAACTAAATGAGTCGCAAAAAACGTTATTACATGCAGGCCCTCCAATCGAGTGGTCAGAAATGACTGGACCGATGCAAGGTTCTTGTATTGGTGCGGCATTATTTGAACGGTGGGCAACGAATGAAGAAGAAGCACGCCGCTTATTGGAAAGCGGAGAAGTTCGCTTCATGCCTTGTCATCATGTACAAGCTGTTGGTCCGATGGGGGGGATCACGTCTGCAAACATGCCTGTCTTTGTCGTTGAAAATCGTCTGACAGGAAATTGCGCTTACTGTACTTTGAATGAGGGTATCGGAAAAGTGTTACGTTTTGGAGCTTATTCTCAAGAAGTCATCGACCGCTTGGATTGGATCAAAGATGTGTTAGGACCAACGATTGCTAAAGCACTGCAGTTAACAGAAGAAGGCATCAATTTAAATGTCTTGATCGCGCGTTCGATCACGATGGGGGATGAATTCCACCAACGAAACATTGCGGCCTCATCGAACTTCTTGAAAGAGATTGCGCCACTAATCATTCAAACAGATATTCCGGAAGATCAAAAGTACGAAGTTATCAAGTTCTTAGCAGATACCGATCAATTCTTCTTGAACATCATGATGGCTACCGGTAAGGCCATCGTTGACGGTGCTCGTTCAGAAACAAAAGGGACCGTGGTGACAACGATGACCCGTAACGGTGTCAACTTTGGGATCCGTATCGCGGAAACAGAGGACGAATGGCACATTGCCCCGGTTAATACGCCAAAAGGCCTGTACTTTACTGGCTTTACTGAAGCAGACGGAAATCCTGATATCGGAGACAGTGCCATCACGGAAACAGTCGGTGTTGGGGCTATGGCTATGGTTGCTGCACCAGGTGTGACCCGGTTTGTCGGTGCCGGCGGATTTGAAGACGCCTTGGAAACATCGAATGAAATGGCAAAAATTTGTCTGGGACACAATTCGACATTTTCGATCCCAACATGGGACTTCCAAGGAACATGTTTGGGAATCGACATTCGAAAAGTAGTCGAAACGGGGATCACACCAGTGATCAATACCGGGATCGCCCACAAAGAAGCTGGGGTAGGTCAAGTTGGTGCGGGAACGGTTAGAGCACCTCTAGGCTGTTTTGAAAATGCACTAACAGCCTATGCGAAGAAACTAGGGATCGATGTTGACTGAAAAAATCATTGCGAGTGATTATCTTTTTCCGATCCAGAAATTTGGAGGGATGGGGAAAATCCACAGCGTATTTGATCGTTCATTTAATGTTCAAGTCAATGAACAGTTGATCAACATCAATAATTACCGCAGCTATCTAGCAGGATTTGGGATGTACTTGCCTGAAGAACAGTTTCGGGCAATCATGCCCTATGTGGAGCCGGGAAATTTAGTCAAGATACGTAATCATGGTTTGACGTTTTATAGTACTAAAGGAACGAGTGTTTTGCCTTTGACAGATATTGCTTTTGTTTCGCTGCAAGTGAAGGAGCTTTCCTTCACTGCAGTGGAGCGAAACAGTTTAAAAGAAATACTGATCAAGCAAAATTTAGCAGAGAAAATTGGGCTTCCGCTTGAAAAACGAGCCCTAGAGATTTTTGAAGCATTGCGGCATCCGGAGCCAGATTGGCAACAAGTGACTACTTATTTAATTGGCCGAGGGAAGGGATTGACACCTAGTGGCGATGATCTATTAGTCGCTTACCAAGCAATGCTCTATGCCTTTGATCAACCTGCTGAGAAATTAGCAAATGCTCTAGCGGTTCCTTTGTCTACTACTGATGTCAGTAAAGCCTATATTTCCGCCTCTATCAAGGGTTATGTCAATTCATTGATCTATCGATTATTGACTGATTTGAAAAGCCAAGATCAGCAGCTAATCGAACAAGACGTGAAGGATGTCATGAAAATCGGCCATTCATCAGGCATTGATCTGTGTTTTGGCATGCTGCTAGCATTGGAATTAATCACTTTAGAATAGAAAAGAGGAGAAATCATGGAATCAATCAACCAGCGACCAGCTGAAAAAGTAAGTAACAATTATTGGAAAAAAGTTGTTGCCATTTTCTTTGTGGGATGGATCTTAATGTATGCCACAAGAACGATCTTCAATCCAATTATGGGTGTGATCGGAGAACAATTCAATTTAAGCAATACGCAATTAGGATTAGCAAATAGTATCTTCTTCTTGACCTATGCCATCGCCCAAATTCCTTTTGGGATCGTTGGGGACAAAATCGGTCGCAAGCTAGTCATTGCCATTGGTTTTGTACTGCTGTCCGTGACCACGTATTTCAGTGGATTAGCTACGAGTTTTGTCTTGTTCTTAGTCATTCGCGCACTTGCTGGTATTGGTCAAGGTGCGTATTATGGACCTCAATACGCGTTATCAACAGAAGCAATTCCAGATAACAAACGAACCGTTGGGAATGCGATTATCAACAGCGGAATGGCTTTTGGGACTTCTGGCGGGTATCTATTGTCAAGTAAACTTGTTTTGGATAATGGCGATCATTGGAGTAAACCATTCTTTATCATGGCGATCCCAACATTGATTCTCGGCATCCTGTTTTACACGGTATTGAAAGAGAAAGTCATCCGTCCTGAAGATGAAGAAAAAGTGGTGAAAGAAGAAGGACCAAAAGAAAAAATCTCTCTCAAACAAATTTTTTCTAATCGTAACTTAGTTGCTGCCTTTATCTTATGTTTTACTAGCATTTATGCAAATTTCGTTATCATTACGTGGTTACCACAATTTTTGATCGCAGAACGTGGATTTGAAGGAGCAAGTGTTGGCTTTATTGCTTCTCTCGTCCCATGGGCTTCCATTCCTGGTGCCTTGATATTTGCACGTTTGAACGACAAAACAGGAGCAACGAAAAAACTGGTGTATTTCTTGGTACCCCTTGCGACACTTTCTGTTTTTGCGATCGCCTTTGTTACAGATCGCACGATATTGATTGCTGTGTTGATTTTATATGGATTGACAGGCAAGCTGGCTCTTGATCCAATCGTGGTGACCTTTGTAACAAAAAACGCACCAGCCGGAGCATTAGGAACAACGCTTAGTGCCTATAATTTCATCGGGATGTCTGGTTCGATCCTCGCGCCTTATGTCACTGGATTTTTAGCAGATTCATTAGGAGCAATGCAAGTCGGTTTTTACTTATCATGTGCGTTGCTGCTGATCGGACTAGGAATATTTGCCGTATTAGCAAAGGAAAATGAGAAGGGGACAGTAAAATGAGTTTAAATGTGATCGCATTAGGCGGAAATGCCATTTTGGATAAAGACCCTAGTGATAGTGGACAAAAATCAGTAGTTGCTCAAGCAGCCAAATACATTGCTGATTTCGTTGAAAAAGGCGAACGAGTGATTTTATGTCACGGAAATGGGCCTCAAGTCGGTAATTTGCTGCTTCAGCAAAAAGCCGGCGAAGGCGAAAAAAATCCCCAACTGAAATTGGATACCTGTGTTGCGATGACGCAAGGAAGTATCGGCTACTGGCTGCAACATGCACTAACCAATGAATTTGCCCAACGAGGTGTGCCGCAATCCGTGATTTCTTTAGTCACACAAGTCAGAGTGGATAAAAACGATCCTTCTTTCCAGAAACCATCGAAACCGATTGGTCCTTTTTATGATAAAGAAGAAGCGGAAGCAGCGATGGCCAAAACTGGGGGTGTTTATCAAGAAGATGCCGGCCGGGGCTACCGAAAAGTAGTTCCTTCTCCGATGCCACAAGAAATCGTAGAAAAAGACGTGATCAAGGCCCTAGTCGATGCCGGGGTAATCACGATTTGTGCTGGAGGTGGTGGGGTACCTGTTTATCAAGAAAATCAGCATTATGTTGGCGTGGAAGCAGTCAATGACAAAGATTTTGCAGCCAAGGTTTTGGCAGACAATGTCCAAGCAGACCGTCTGATTATTTTAACCGGGGTTGATAATATCTACATTAACTATAATCAGCCAGACCAACAAGCTCTCAAAGAAATCACTGTCGCTCAAGCAGAACAGTATATTGAAGAAGGACACTTTGCTGCTGGCAGTATGTTACCGAAAATCCAGGCAGCCATCGGCTTTGTAAACGAGGATGCGTCAAGGACAGCGATCATTACCTCAATTGAAAATTTAGCTGTACTTGATCAACAGGTAGGGACTATACTCCGCAAATAAAGAGGGGGTCAAGATGAAAATAAAAAAAGTACCAATGGTCACACAAATCGTTATTGCTGTTTTGTTGGGGATCGTTTTTGGATTGCTGTTTTCACAAGCGGGCGTTCACTTAAAAATCGTTGGCAATATTTTTCTACGGCTCATGCAAATGGCAATACCGGTATTGATCTTAGGGCAAATCATTCAGGCTGTTGGGGGCATTGCCCCCAAAGAATTGACACGGTTAGGTGGGAAAACAATCGCGGTCTTCGGAATTTCCTCCTTACTTGCCGCGGCTTGGGGTGTCGCAATGGCAGTTTTCTTTACTCCTGGTAAAGGGATCGATTTTTCACAAACCGCTGCTGATACTGTCCAAGCGCAAGAAATCTCACCATCGGAGACACTGATCAATTTTATTCCTACTAATATTTTCGATGCCTTGTCAAAAGGAGCGATCATTCAGATCATCGTTTTTGCCCTGTTTTTTGGGATTGCTTTAAATCGTTTTTTGCAAAAGAATCC
Source organism: Bacillota bacterium (assembly GCA_023389005.1). Taxonomy (GTDB): domain Bacteria; phylum Bacillota; class Bacilli; order Lactobacillales; family Enterococcaceae; genus Enterococcus_E. The sequence continues at coordinate 4,149 of JAEWFE010000054.1, read as the reverse complement.
GCAGTCGCAATTATTAACAATCATTGTTGACTTGAATGAAGTCGTGCTGACGATCATTCGCTATGTCATGATTTTAGCGCCAATCGGGATCTTTGCGCTGATTGCTTCAACGATCAGTTCTTTGGGGTTACAGATCATTTTACCTTTAGGAAAGTATCTTCTAATCTATGGGTTAGCCACACTGACGTTTCTTGCCTTATGGATTGTTGCTTTGATGATCTATTGTCGCGTCAATCCATGGCGCTTGATCCAAAATATGAAAAATATGACCATTATGGCATTAGCGACTACCTCGTCTGCCATCACATTACCGGTCGCTATGGAAGAAGCACAACATAAGCTGGGATTAAGCAGCCGTATCACAAATCTAGTCTTACCACTAGGAATGTCTTTAAATAGTAATGGTTCTGCGATGCATATGGCGATTACAGTGATGACGATTTCCCAGATGTATCAAATGCCTTTTGATTTGATCCGAATGATTACAGTGGCTGTCACCGCAACATTCGTGTCCTTGGCGAATGCGGTTGTTCCGGGAGCTGGCCTCGTTTCACTGGCGATTGTCGTCCCTCAATTAGGACTCCCAATCGAGAGTATCGCGATTTTTGCTGGTGTAGAATGGTTTGTCGGCATACTGCGAACGATTTTGAATGTCAATTCAGATGTTTATTCTGCGATGATTATTGCGAAATCCGCAGATGAATTGGAGTATCAGATATTTAATCAATAAGAGAAAGGAGAAGTCGCTGTTGTCACTATCAGGTACTTCTCCTTTATTGTTAAAGCATAGTGGTGTAAAGTCAAGAAAATTTTTAATTTAATTTTTACGATAAAACCGCATTGATGGCGCACTTAAATAAGCCTAGAAAAATAAAACGTTTTCACCGGATTCTTACCAAGAAAGATGCATCTAGAATCATGTTATTCTAACTCTCCACGCTCCTTGGTGACGTATAGAGTTGATGGTTACGTAGCAGTGTATCCACCAGACGCACAAATTTTCTTGCAGTTAAGACGATAGCACGTTTATGTTGGTGTTTAGGTGTTTCTTGATACTTCTTACGATAAAATTCATTATATTCAGGGAGATGTCTTCTTACAGAATTGGCGGCTTCAATTAAGTAATAGCGAAGATACCTATTCCCCGTTTCGTAAGTGGTGTGTTTTCAGATTTATTATTACCAGATTCACTTTTTTTCCAATGTAATCCAGCGTATTTTGTTAGTTTTGTTTGATTTTCAAAGCGTTCTATTTGTCCAATTTTAGCGATTAATCCCGCGGCGTAGACAGGACCGACACCAGGAATACTCGTTAGACCCTGAAAAATAAGTTCCGTTGGTTTTTTTGATATTTCTATGATAGTTCGCCGTGTTCGCGATACCAATGATCAGGTTGCCATACCCAGTTAAAGCCATCTTCTTGAAGTAAGTGGAAAGCTTCATCTGGTCCCATTGTTCCAGCCGCATAAGTTGGAATAGGAGAAGTGGTATCGTCATCCCAAGCTTGACGAATTTGATCAACAATTTTCCAAGATTGGGACACCTCATGCCAGTGTGTAAAGTTAGTTCCATCACCACTTAAACAATCTAGAATGAGTTTTTCATAGGCTTCTGGTGTATTAGCAATAATTTCCGCACTGTTACGGTAGTCAAGTTTCACTGGCAATAGATTGAAGTTAGGGCCGACTTCTTTCCCATTTAATGAAAGTGAGAAGCCTTCAGTTGGTTGGATATAGATGGTTAAGACATTTGGTTCTGGTTTTTGGGCATTTTGTTCTTCTTCATCAAAGGAATGATTGAAGAGATTAATTGGCACAGATTTAAAAACAATATTAATGCGTGTGCCTTTTTCGGTCATACGTTTACCGGTACGAATATAAAATGGTACGCCAGACCAACGAAAATTATCGATGAACAAACGACCAGCGACAAAAGTTTCTGTACGCGATTCAGGATTGACTTGATCTTCTTCTTTATAGCCTTTATACGTACGACCAGAAATTTTTCCTTGTACATATTGTGCGCGGACAAAGTTTTTCGCTACTTCTTCAGCATCGTACATACGAATCGCACGTAAAGCTTTAATTTTTTCATTGCGGATTTCTTCTTCGTTAAAAGCAGCTGGTGGATCCATTGCAAGTAAGGCTAAGACTTGGAAAATGTGGTTTTGGACCATGTCTTTTAAGGCCCCGCTTTGATCATAATAGCCTGCGCGTTCTTCCACTCCGAGATTTTCTGCTAGGTTAATTTGGACATTGTCAATATAACGATTATTCCATACTGCTTCGAATAAAGAGTTAGCAAACCGAACCGCAGAGATACTTTGAATCATTTCTTTTCCTAAATAATGATCAATACGATAAATTTCTGATTCATCAAAGACTTCATTAATTTCATTATTTAATTTTTCAGCTGTTTGATAGTCAGTACCAAATGGCTTTTCGATGATGACGCGATGATAACCATTTGATTCAAGTAAACCTTGTGATTGTAAGTGATGCACAATCGTACCAAATAGACTAGGAGACATCGCCAAATAAAATAGACGATTACCAGTTAATCCATATTCTTCATCTAATTGATTGGCTAAATTCTTTAAAGTATCATAGTGATTAGTATCATTGACGTCATGTGATTGATAATAAAAATGGCTCGCAAAGGCCGCTGCTTGTTGCTCACTTGAAGTTAAATTAGCGACAGAAGACATTACTACTTCACGATAAGTTTCATTAGACCATGGGCGACGTGCGGTTCCAATGACAGCGAAACTTTCTTTTAATTGCCCTTTTTGGTATAACCGAAATAATGAAGGGTAGAGTTTACGTTGCGCTAAATCTCCTGTGCCTCCAAAGATAGTAATCAAAACCTTTTTTTCTTTCATATGTTTCACTCCTCATTTAGTAAATCGACAAATATTGTACTTGCAGCTTTAAAACTAACTGCGATTGTTTTTTCTTGATTTTGTATGGTGATTGGTCCTTCATAATCTGCAATTTCAATGATACGATATTGTTCTTGGAGATTTAGATCAAGAGAGACCAAATAATCCAGTAGTTCTTTTTCATCTAAAACACGGGCAATTCTAATCAGACTGCCTACTGGATAATCCGCTAAAGTTTGGCGTTTCTTTTCAGAGATAATGCCATTTTCTTTCGGAATTCTTCCTCCATGTGGACAATAATCAGGAAAATTCATAAAAGCTTCTAGTTTATTAGCCAGCTTATCTGAAGTGACATGTTCTAAAACTTCTGCATCATCATGGACATCATTCCACGAATATTGTAAATACTCAACTAAAAAGACCTCCCACAAGCGATGACGGCGCATTAAAGAACTAGCGGTTTGCGCACCTTGATCAGTTAATTGTACGCCTTGATAGGGAAAGTGAAGCACTAAATTTTCTTTTTCTAATTTTGAAATCATTTCGCTGACTGAAGCCGCAGATACACCTAGACCAGCTACAATTTGCTTGTTTGAGATTTTCTTTTCATGACCACCTAACTCTAGGATAAGTTTTAGATAGTCTTCACGATTAGGAGTCAAAAAAATCCCTCCTTTACAGTATGTAATAAATTTTACCACGCATTTATCAAAAAAGCTAATATTGTTATCATTTATCAATAAAAAGAATCAGGCATGGGTTTGCCTGATTCTACAATTATCTGAATATTATTTTTGTAAGGCGTGTCAGTTTAACACTTTTTTTCGATTGAAACTGACCGATCTTATCTCACGTCCTTAGATGCAATCTGTGTTCAGCGACTAGCCACTTCGGCGTATAAGCCAGCTCGTCTGGGAAAGTCTTTACTTCTCGGACTTTCCCGACGTTCTGGACAAACTTATCCGCTCGTGGCTGACCGAGTCGCTTCACAACCTTATGCAATCTGTGTTCGCCGGGTAGCTCCTGTGCATCTAAGCCGGCCTGTCTAGGAAAATCTTAAAACACAGAGGATTTTCCTGACATTCCGGAAACCTTAGTTGCTTGGAGCTGACCGACCCGGCTCACAACCTTATGCCCAATCTGTGTTCAGCGACTAGCCACTTCGGCGTATAAGCCAGCCCGTCTTGGAAAGTCTTTACTTTTCGGACTTTCCAGACGTTCTGGATAAACTTATCCGCTCGTGGCTGAGCAAGTCGCTTCACATCCTTA
>JAEWFE010000339.1 GCA_023389005.1 Bacillota bacterium | reverse complement strand
CCACCGATTATTTTAGCCATTATGTTGAATCAATTATTGAGTGAAAAAGCAAAGAAACGGATTCAATTAGTATTATATGCACCGAATTTTATTTCAGTGGTTGTCATTGTTGGGATGATTTTCTTGTTCTTCTCAGTAGACGGACCAGTGAATCATATCCTTGGTTTCTTCGGGATAAAAGCTAGTTTCTTGACTGATCCTGATTGGTTCCGTCCATTATACATCTTTAGTGGGATTTGGCAAGGAATGGGTTGGGCTTCGACATTGTATACCGCGACTTTAGTAAATGTGGATACTTCATTAGTTGAAGCAGCAAAATTAGACGGTGCGAATATTTTTCAACGTATTTGGCACATTGACATTCCAACCTTAAAACCAATTATGGTGATTCAGTTTATTTTAGCAGCTGGTGGCATTATGAGTGTTGGATATGAAAAAGCTTATTTGATGCAAACTTCACTCAACCTTACTTCATCTGAAATTATTGCGACTTATGTTTATAAAGTGGGGCTAGTCTCTGGTGATTATTCTTATTCTACAGCAGTTGGCTTGTTTAATACGGTGATTAATGTAATCTTACTTGTTGCGGTGAATAAACTAGTTTCTAAAGTTAATGATGGTCAAGGATTATAGGAGGGAAAATCGTATGAATATGAAAATGTATACCAAGTTTGATAAAAGAATGTTGGTATTAAATAAGATTATTATTGCTTTTTTAGTACTAATTACGTTTGTTCCTTTAGTTTATATTCTTGTCGCCTCTTTTATGGATCCACAAGTATTAGCGAGCAAAGGAATTAGTTTTAACCCTAAAGATTGGACAACAGAAGGATATGCCAGAGTATTTAGTGATAAGTCGATACTTCGAGGCTTTTTAAACTCGCTATTATATTCCTTTACTTTCTCGGTTTTAACAGTTGCTATTTCTGTATTAACAGCTTATCCATTAGCAAATAAAGAGTTAGTTGGACGTAAATGGGTCAATATCTTTTTAATCATTACGATGTTCTTTAGCGGTGGGTTAGTCCCAACTTACCTTTTGATTAAACAATTAGGTATGCTAAATACAATGTGGGCGATTGTTTTACCTGGTGCAGTCAATGTATGGAATATTATTTTAGCGCGGACTTATTTCCAAGGATTACCAAAAGAATTGGTTGAAGCAGCAGTGATTGATGGTGCAAATGACTTGCAGATATTCTTGAAAATTATGTTACCTTTAGCGAAACCAATTATGTTTGTATTATTCTTGTATGCTTTTGTTGGCCAATGGAATTCATATTTTGATGCGATGATTTATATCAAGGATCCGAATTTAGAACCATTGCAATTAGTTTTACGTAAAATCTTAATTCAAAGTCAACCAGCCAAAGATATGATTGGGGCACAAGCTGCAATGAACGAGATGAAGCGCTTGGCTGAAATGATTAAATATGCGACAATTGTCATTTCAAGTTTACCATTGATTGTTATGTATCCGTTCTTCCAAAAATACTTTGATAAAGGAATTATGGTTGGTTCACTTAAAGGATAAAAATAATTTTAGATTGGAGAAAAATATCATGAAAAAATGGATGACAGTAGGTAGTGTTTTGGTAGCGGGCAGTGCACTTTTATTAGCAGGTTGTAGCAAAAAAGATGAAGCAGCGAGCCCAGATTATAAATTAGAAAAAGTAAAATTTCCTTTAAAAGATGAAGTGACCTTGAAATTTATGACTTCTTCTTCACCGTTATCACCAAAAAATCCAAACCAAAAATTGATTTTAAAGCGGATGGAAAAAGCGACAAATGTTCATATTGATTGGACCAATTATCAATCTGATTTTGCTGAAAAACGTAACCTAGATATTTCTTCTGGTGATTTACCAGATGCCATTCATAATGATGGGGCTTCAGATGTTGAGTTAATGAATTGGGCAAAACAAGGGGTTATTGTTCCAGTAGAAGATTTAATTAAAGACTATATGCCTAACTTGAAAAAAATTCTTGATGAAAACCCTCAATACAAATCCATGCTTACAGCACCAGATGGACATATTTATTCTTTCCCTTGGATTGAAGAATTAGGTGAAGGTAAAGAGTCTATTCATAGTGTGAATGATATGGCTTGGATTAATGTCGATTGGTTGAAAAAATTGAACTTGCCAATGCCACAAACAACAGATGATTTAGTGAAAGTTTTAGAAGCCTTTAAAACACAAGACCCAAATGGAAATGGCAAACAAGATGAAATTCCGATGTCCTTTGTAAATGGTGGAGGTAATGAAGATTTCAAAATGTTGTTTGGAGCATTTGGTATTGGGGACAATGATGATCATTTAGTTGTAAATAATGATGGTACAGTCGATTTTACTGCTGATAATGAAGAATATAAAGAAGGCGTTAAATTTATGCGCCAATTACAAGAAAAAGGATTAATTGATAAAGAAGCTTTTGAACAAGACTGGAATACTTACATTGCCAAAGGTGCGGAAAAACGTTATGGTGTTTACTTTACTTGGGATAAGGCGAATGTATCAGGCATGAATGATTCTTATGATGTATTACCTGCATTGGCTGGCCCAAGTGGTAAAAAACATATTACTCGCTCAAACGGTATGGGATTCCAACGCGATCGTATGGTGATTACAAGTGCCAATAAAAACCTTGAGTTAACTGCCAAATGGATTGACTACCAATATCGACCACTTCAATCTGTCCAAAATAATTGGGGAACTTATGGCGATAAGAAACAACAAAATATTTTCGAATTTGATAAAGCAACCAATTCATTGAAACACTTACCATTAGAAGGTACGGCACCAGCTGAATTGCGTCAAAAGACTGAAATTGGTGGACCATTAGCCATTCTAAATAGTTATTATGGAAAAGTAACCACAATGCCTGATGATGCAAAATGGCGTTTAGATTTGTTGAAAGAATACTATGTTCCTTATATGGATAATGAAAATATCTATCCAAAAGTATTCATGAAAGAAAAAGATTTAGACAAGATTAGCCAAGTAGAAGCAGATATGAATGACTATATTTATCGTAAACGTGCAGAATGGATTGTAAATGGCAATATTGATAAAGAATGGGATAGTTATTTGAAAGAGCTAGATAAATATGGCTTAAACGATTGGTTGAAGATTAAGCAAAAATATTATGATAGCGATCAAAAGAATCAATAGGAGGATATTCATGTATAGTATTGAACGTGCAAATGAATATATTCAAGCAAACAAACATCATGTGACGTCAACCTATCAACCTAAACTACATTTTATTCCAGAAATTGGTTGGATGAACGATCCTAATGGCTTCGTATATTATAAAGGAGAATATCATCTTTTTTATCAATATAATCCTTATGATAGTAAATGGGATACAATGCATTGGGGTCATGCGAAAAGTAAGGATTTAGCGCATTGGGAATATTTACCTATCGCCTTAGCACCAGATCAAGATTATGACAAAAATGGTTGTTTTTCAGGTTCAGCTTTAGTAGTTGATGATACACTTTGGTTAATGTATACCGGCCATATTGTGAATGAAGATGGCTCAATTTCTCAAGTGCAGAATATGGCTTACTCTACTGATGGTATTACTTTCCATAAAATTAAGGAAAATCCAGTTATTACAGGTCAACAATTACCTAATGAAATTAGTAGAAGTGATTTTCGAGATCCAAAATTATTTGAAAAAGATGGCAAGTATTATGCAGTGGTTGCGACTCAGCATTTGGATCAAGTTGGTTGTGTAGTATTGATAGAATCTGAGAATTTGCTTGATTGGTCTTTTAAGTCGATTTTTCTAAAAGGTGAGCAAAATCAAGGCATTGTCTGGGAATGTCCGGATTATTTTGAAATGGATGGTCAAAGTTATCTGATTGTGTCTCCAATGCAATATCATTCTGAGTATTTAGACTTTAATAATCAAAATTCAAATATCATTATGCAAGGTCGAGTGGACTGGCAAGTAGGAAAATTTTATCCTAGCAATCTGAAAGAAATTGACCATGGTCATGACTTTTATGCTGCTCAAACAACTAAAAATGCAAATAATGAACG
>JAEWFE010000155.1 GCA_023389005.1 Bacillota bacterium | reverse complement strand
GATTAAATCAGAGGCATCCACAATTGCGCCTTTTTCAAATTGCAAATCAAAACTTTGGTATAACGTGCCATCCGCAAACTTATAAGTCACATGAACTACAGGTAAGGTTTGTGTGCCATTATCTGACGTGCTTGGGTTATCTGTTTGTGTACCACTGTCTTCTGTTACTGGATTTTCTGTTTGTGTACTGCTGTCTGTAGTTTCAGTTGGTAAAATCAAGTGTAGCTTAGTGGTGCGGTCCACTTCATCCGTTGTCTTCAACACTTTAAAGCTCACCTCATCAGAACTTCCTTCCAACATCGAAAACTTAGCATCGTCTCGAGGATGAGAAAAACTCAAATCAAATCCATCAGATGTTTTTTTAATCATATATATTCCAGCTTGACTTAACGTTACTTTATCTGTCAATTCATAAGGTGTATCTGTATATTTTACCACTCCGTAAGTTTGACTTGTTTCATCATAAACTACTTGTAAATCATTATTTTGAACCACAACCTTCACAGTGTCTTTAGCTACATTTAACGCTTCTTGATCTTGGTTTGGCACTAATACATACGCCAGATTTTCACCATTTTGTTGCGTGGTGTGGGTCGCAGTCACAAAGGTATTGGTAACTGGATCACTTGGTTGACCATAGTTAATTTCACTCCAACTATGCGTTCTTGTTTGTTTTTCAATATCCAAACTTAATGGTGTTAAGAAAGCATAACCGATACGTTGATTTGGATCTACTGTTTCTAAATAGAAAGTATCCACTGCATCATTCGTTACTTTATCCGCACTTATTTCTTCACCATTAACATAAATTTTCGTATTTTTATCAGGCACTAATTTGCGATTCTCAATAGTTGTAACACTCGCATCACTACTTTTATTTTGGATATTGGTCGTCAACATCACGATTTTATCTCCAAAAATAAACCACGCTTTACGGGCCGATAATTCTTCGTTATAGTTGGTAAAATCCATCGCCACAGCCGCATTTTTTTCGTCAAATTTACTTGCTCCCACAAAACTACTTGGCAAATTCACTTGACCTGAACCATCTTCTCTGGCCGTTACTAATTCGGTCGTTCCTGGCATCTTGTAAGGATCCACCGTTGGCCAATAACCTTCACTATAATGCGTTAAATCGTTATTATATAGATAAACCATTCCATCAGATGTATACCAACCATGACGATTTTCGTTATTCATATCTTCATAATTTTGTGTCCGGTCAGAATACATACTAAGCGCAATCGCAAAATGATTTTCTGCATTATTGTAGACAAATTTATCCATATTGTGGAATGAATGTAAAAATGTCTCTGGTTTTACTGCAGGGATTGTATCATCATTTAGCAATTTTTCAAATAACGAAATATCCGTGTAAGATTTCAGATTTTGATAAGGAATATAGAAAGTATCCTCCGCAATTCGACCTTTCACAGCGGATAATAAATGCCTTTTTTGCGTTTCATCACTCGCTTGGGCAATTCGGACAATTCCTCGTAAAGCCTCAATCGCAGCGGCATGGCTTTCCGCAGTAGCTCGACTAATAGAACGTCCACGGGTCATATCCATCAATTCGCCATTAAGAATAATTGGAAAATACGCGCGATCAATCCATTCATACAAAATTGCGGTTTTTTCAGCGGGTAGAGCAAATGATGTGTTGGCAATCATCGGTAAAATTTGTGAAAAACCATCCATCAATACATTCCCATAGGCTCCCGTATAAGCTACATCTGTATGGTCAATAAATGAACCGTCGCGATAAAATCCTTGGCCTTCTTTCACAAAGTTCAATACTGTCAGTAATCCATCGGCCCCTTCCTGAATCCGCGCGCTATCTTGTTTCAATGCACCTGAAAGAATGGTTACTTTACTTAAGTCGGTTTGATTGCCTCCCACTGCCGGTACTGGAATCGTCGTAGTGGAACGAATCACCGTTGGATCAGCTACAAACTTATCAATTGGTTTAATATAACGATTAATTTCTTCTTGTGTGAAGTAGGCATTGGCATAGGCAAGGACATCGACCACTGCTCGCGGCGTGCCAATCTCGTAATCCCACCAGTTACCCACGATTTCTTTTTGCTCGTTGTAGACATGTTTATATAAGTATTCCATGCCTTGTTTTAGCTTCACTGCGAGGTCATAATTTTGATAATACTTAGATGATTTGTTATCTAAAACTTGGGCGAATTGCTCTAATCGTCTATAAGTTGTTGTTATATTTGCAGATTTGGTAAAGTCAGTCACATCGTCAAAAATACTTTCTCGATTGGTAACATCATTATCCCAATGCGCCAAACTTTCCTCGACGCCACTTTCAATTTTGGCTAAAAATTCTTGCATATATGGATTATCTGCTTGATAGTTTTCGTTACCTAAAGAGACGTTTTCCCAACTTTGCAAGATTTGATCATAAATATCGGCCTCGTGATTTTCGACATTCAAGGTAAAGCTGCCCAGTGTTTGCTCATCTTTAGTAATCGTCACTTTGGTTGAACCGGTTTGCTTAGGTGTAATGATTTGATTACGCACTTCAGCAATTTCAGGATTTTCTACCGTGTAAGTTGCATCACTTAAATTTGGTAAATAATATTTATTCAAGCCTAATTGGACCTCTTGTGTTTCTGCTTGAGGCGCTTCTTTGACTTCTTCTTGTGGCTTAATATATTCTTTAAATGTTATATTATCAAAATACGCAGTTCCTGTGCCCGTTTCAAAGAAGAGCTCGATTTTAACCCGATTAACGATAGGATCAAAGGTGACTTGTTGGGTAATGATCTTAGTATTGGTTTTGTTTACATAGCTTGTCGTTGGGGCATCCACTGTTTTGCCTTCTGGAGTTTTCAATGTGGCGCCTTTTTCATCCACTGGCAAGAAACGGACACGCACGCCTGCTCCTTCTACATTTTGCGTTTCAACCTCATAGCTCACTTCATATTTTTTGCTAGCATCTACCTCTAAAACTTGCGCAATTGAAGTTCTAAACGTTTCAGGAGCGGAAATCATTAAACGTCCATCGACCACTGCTAATTGGGCTTTAGACTTGGAATCTGCTGTGATATTGCTTGGGATCCATGGATTATTCCAGGAAGTAGCTGCCTCGCCTGTCCATGTACCGGTCTTGGCTTTGGTTTGCGTGAAGTCGCCATTTTTCACCAGATTTTCTGCCACCGGTGTATTCTGATTTTCTGTTTCGCTCGTTGGTGCTTCTGTAGCTGATGTAGTGGCTGGCTCCGAACTAGAGGCTGATGTAGTAGGCGTATTTGCTACTTCAGTCGTTTCATTGGAGGTATCTGATTCAGAGATTGGTTGCGTTTGATTTGCTGAACCTTCGTTGGCTGTTGAGTGGCTTGATTCACTCGGTTGACTATTACTGCTTAATTCACTCGTAGTTGACGTTGAAGCAGTAGAAGTAGCGGCCTCCGGATTTGCATGAGTAGTCTCTACACCTTCTGAGGTTGTTGTACTTGTTAATGTAGAACTTTCAGGGCTATTTGCCTCGTTTACCGGTTTATCATAAGGCGAAAATTCAGATGTCACTGCCGGTTGCGCATCTGTAGTCCCTTCCTGTGCTAAAATGATTTGATTCGTGTTAACTGCATTTAAAATAGCAAAACCTAGGCATACCGAACACACACCAATACTTAGTTTACGAATAGAAAATCGTCCTCTGGTTTCAAATGGATACTTCATTGCGTTATCTCCTTTTCATAAAATATTTTACAAATTGGAGTATACCAATATAGTTAAGCGTTTTCAAGTGTGAATACTGAAAATAATTTTGCTATTTTATTTTCATTCCAAGTAAACCTGTTTAGTTCTACCATACAAGTTAATATTAAATAACCGTAATATTTTGCAATAAAAGACCTCCATCGCTGACCAAGCATGAATGGAAGTCTTTAAAATGGAGAGGAATTATTCACTTAGTTTTTCTACAAATACTTTTGCTCTTCCAACTAGATTTGTTTCATCTAGCTGCATCGCGCCGGTAATGACAAATGGATCCAGGAACTTCAAGCCAGTATGATACGAAATAGTTTCTATCGGTTTTAATACTTCATCGACTGTAAGATGCCTAGCAAAGATTAATTTCCCCTTTCCATTGTTTCTCCCAATATCTCATACAAATACGGCACAATTTTTTCACCAGGTAAATCCGCTAAACTTGTCACCCAACGATAATCCGTATGTTCTTGCGGGTCTAAGGTAATCGCTAAATCTTCGTTGTTTTCTGATAATTGTCCACGATACACCAGGCGCGTAAAAACCTTGTCCTTATCTACATTACTATCTTCATGAATGATTTGATCAATCACAATCCTTAAGCCGACCTCTTCTTGACATTCGCGAATCGCCGCCTGTCTAGGAAGCTCGCCATCTTCCACCGTCCCACCAGGAATGTCCCAATAAGACGGATAAACATTTTTCTTGCCGCGCTTGATTTCACTGCGTTTTATCAACAAATACTTCTCGTTCTTTTCAATTAAACTATGCGCAATTAGCCGATTTTCCATGTGCAGCCCTCGTTTCGTTTTTTTTCAGTAAGAACGATTATAGCATAATTTTAAGTGAAATGGAGAAACTATCCAAACAATATAGATGAATTTCTCAAAATGAGGATTAATTGACCCAAAAAAGCGCAAAAAAAAAAAAAAAAAAAAACACCCCAGAGCCATTCGAAGTGGTTCTGAGGTGTTTGTATCTATACTAGTCTTCGTTAACGAATGGAAGTAATCCCATGATACGTGCGCGTTTGATAGCAACTGTTAATTTACGTTGGTTTTTAGCACCAGTACCAGTTACGCGACGAGGTAAGATTTTTCCACGTTCTGAGA
>JAEWFE010000138.1 GCA_023389005.1 Bacillota bacterium | reverse complement strand
GATAATAATCATAGTAAATTGCGTTTAAGACGGAAAATGCTGATAAAATCGAAACCTCATGTTCAGCACTTTGTCCACCATATAGTAATGTGATCTTCACAAATATTTCCTCCTATTAATCTGGTGTCTTGCTAAAAACGCCTTGTCTTTGGTATTTTATCACAATTTTAAGTCCTTAACAAACAAAAATAAATAAACATCTTCAAAACCGCTTATTCGAATGTGATCATGTCCTATGTAGATAGCAGTACAAAATGTTCCAAAATGATGTTCAAGTGCGCCAAGGTATAAACATTTTCCCTAATAATGAATCACCAATCTAAGGCAAAAACAAGCAAATAAAAAAGCTTAGTCAGAAAATACCAACTAAGCGAGAAAAAATTTCAAAAACGATTACATCCGTTCACCGTATACAATAAAATAAACGCATAAGGTTAGTGAAGTTAAAGACGGTTAGCAATTCTCATTTCTGGGGGGGGCTTATGAGTGTAATAACTCTACAACGCATTCTAAAGAAAGGGAATTGCGCAGCGTCTGTTTATGAAGCACTAAGTTTAATGATTGCTTTTGCGACGTTAATCGTGCTAGTGAACAATAAAGACAATAAAAAATAGCCGTCCTAAAACTTTGGCGAGTTAACGGCTATTTCAATATAGTTATATCGCTATCCGTCTTCAAACGGTGCTAACCTTTTTCTATTTACAATATATTATGTTTAGAGAAGAGGTGCAAGCGATGCAAACAGAAAATAAACACTGTCACACCTTCAGTAAAAATTCTTACCACGCTATCATCAAAAATCTTCTTACTACATTCCGTTCATTCAAAAAATATAGCTCAATTTAAACTTGACATTAAAAATTCGCGAAAAATAGCTTGAAATTTCGCACGATCAGCTGATGTAAATGGTTTTGGCCCTTTCGTTTTTTGTTTGGCCTTGCGCATTTTAGCGGATAAATAGCGTTGGTCGAGTAAGAATTGGATGGTTTCTGGCAAATAACGCTTCCCCGAATGATGAAAGACTCCCTGTGCGCGACCTAAAGCTAAAGAAGCCAATCCATAATCTTGCGTAATCACTACATCAGACTTGGCTAATTGATTCATAATCGCATAGTCTGCACTATCTGCTCCTTTATCTACATAGACAAAATGCACAAATGCAGGATAATCTTTGCTAGAAAAATGATCGAAACTAGTCACAATCACGACTGGCAAATGAAATTCATTAGCTAGTTCAATCACTTCTTCCTTTACAGGACACCCATCTCCATCAATGACGATACGCATGCTTTCACACCTTCCATCTAATTCTCTCAGCGGTAGGTAAACACACGAATTTTCTCGTATTTCAGCAAGTTGATTGATATCCTTTTGCTTGTAGCTGACCAACCCTTCTCACATCCTTTATGTAATCTGTGTTCAGCGACTAGCCACTTCGGCGTATAAGCCACCCCATCTGGGAAAGTCTTTACTTCTTGGACTTTCCCGATGTGTTGGACAAACCTTATCCGCTCGTGGCTGAACAAGTCGATTTACGACCTTTATGTAAAAAGTCTACCCAATCATCTCGGGTAGACCATCCAGTACTATTCAATTTATAGTAGAGATTTCCTTTTCCACAATGAAATCTCCAACACCTGCAATCCGGCAGTATATGTGTTGCTGGCTGCGTTTGCGAAATAAATTATCGCATTCGGCTCATCGCATGGCTCTACTTTACCACAAGTCACAGGTAATAGCTAGAAAAAAAGAAAAATTGAAGTCGTTTTCTTTGAGATTAAGCTGTTTTTTTCTTGTTTTTAGCTAGCTTTTTATAGAGATTTTCATTATAATTAGAAACAGTGTAAAAAGCGTGAAAGAGGTAAATAAAATGTCAAAGAAAAAGCCGATAATTATTGGAGTAAGTGGTGGTTCAGGTAGTGGAAAAACAAGTGTAAGTCGCGCGATTTTCAATAACTTTCCCAATCACTCAATCATGATGTTGGAACATGATTCTTATTACAAAGATCAAAGTCATTTATCTTTTGAAGAGCGATTGAAAACCAACTATGACCATCCTTTTGCATTTGATACGGACCTTTTAATCGAACATTTAGAGAAACTTTTAAATTACGAAACGATTGAAAAACCTGTGTATGACTATGTGGCACACACAAGAAGTACTGAAACAGTCATTCAAGAACCAAAAGAAGTCATCATTCTTGAAGGAATTTTGATTTTGGAAGATAAACGTCTGCGTGATTTAATGGATATTAAAATTTATGTAGACACAGATGATGATATCCGCATTATTCGCCGGATCAAACGCGATATGGTAGAACGTGGTCGTACACTAGATTCTATTATCGACCAATACCTAAGCGTCGTAAAACCCATGTATCATCAATTTATCGAACCAACCAAACGCTATGCTGATGTGATTGTGCCTGAAGGTGGCGAAAATCATGTCGCAATTGATTTGATTAATACAAAGGTTGCAACATATTTCCAAAAAGTCTGATTCGTTCGGGCTTTTTTCTTTTTATAAAAAAACCAGCCCAAAGTACGGACTGGCTAACCATTATAATATTTGATAAATCTCATCTAATGTTTGAATCGTATGTGTTGGTTGGATATTCGCCTTTTGCTGATTGGCATTTAACCAAATCGTATCAATCCCGGCATTTTTCCCACCTTGAATATCTGAAGAAAGAGAATCGCCAATAATCACTGTTTTTTCCAAATCCACAGGTGCAATCTTATGAAACACATGTTGAAAAAACTCAATGCGTGGTTTTTGATATCCAATGGTTTCCGAGACAAAGATTTCTTTAAAATACGGCAATAATTTAGCTGCCTCTAACCGTTGATATTGCGTTTTAGCTACACCATTTGTCACAACATACAAATCCGCCTTCTTAGCCAAGTCAGAAACAATGGCTAAACTATTACCTAAGCGCTGAGAACCTTGATTTAAATATTGGCGGTACTCTTTTTCGACAGCCACACTATCAACTTTTTTGCCTAACAGTTCAAAAAATAGGCCAAAACGCGTATTTAACACCTCTTCACGTGTGCGTTTATTTTCCTCATAGTCTTTCCATAATTGCTGGTTTAAAATTTGATAGCTACTTAATAATTCATCAGTTAATTCATAACCTTGATTGGCAAACAACTTAGTTAAGCCAGCCAATTCTGCAGCTTTGAAATCCAATAACGTATCATCTACATCAAATAATAAATTTTCATACTTCATCTAAAATACTCCTTTAAACTTAGCAACTCTTCTTGCGTTAATGAACGATATTGGCCACTTTCTAAGATTTTGGGTAAAGTTAATGGTCCAAAAGCCACACGTTTTAATCGCTCCACCTTTTTTCCTACTGATAGAAACATTTTTTTCACTTGATGAAATTTTCCTTCATGAATTTTTAATAACACATGATGAGGATTATCTAAAATCGTCAATTCTGCTGGTTGACATAAGGTCCCATCTAAAAATCGAATTCCCTTTGCAAAACGTTCAATATCCAGATTTTCAGCAGGTTCTTTTAAATACGCTTCGTAAACTTTGACCACCTTGTTCATTGGTTGTAATAAATCGTAGGCTAACTGTCCATTGGATGTCAACAACAAAAGACCTTGCGTATCACGATCCAAGCGACCCACGAAACATAAATCTCCTCTTTGATCCTCTTTTTTTAAACAATCAAATACTGTACGATGCCTCTCATCTTGATTGGCTGTCACGACACCACTGGGTTTGTTTAATAGATAGTAAACCTCATTGGTATATAAACGTTTATCCGCTACTTCAATACGATGTAATTGACTATCCACATTTCTGGTCTCACAATACTCTACTTGACTATCTATCCTCACTATCCCTCTGGCAAATGTCCGCTTCAATTCTTTGCGTGAGAGTTGTAGACGTTGTTCAAGTAATTTTCCTAATCTCATATTTCACCTCCAAGTAGATTCCATCAATTCATAAACCTTAATTTAGATACCCGCCCGTATCTTTATAAACATGCTGAATGAAACTCTGATCTTTTGCATTCAATGAATCAATCGGCAAGGTTTTTAATTGTAGCACTAAACCAAAGTACTTTTTACGATCTGCTTCTTGCCATAAAACTTTCTTCTTTTGATGCATCGCTTTTAATTCGCCAATAATCATCTGCAATTCTTCAAATTGATTCAATCCTTGCACTTGACTATCAAAATCACCTTTACTCATAAAACTACTTGGAAATTGAATAAGTAGATGTTCTTGTGACTTACCTGTTGAAGGCAAATGATCGGATACACGGACTTTTAAAGCAGAAAGTGCTGATAAATCTTGAATGGTAAAATGAAATGCACAATTTTGTTCCATCAAACGGTTTAATAATATTGGTAAAATATTGGATGATACTTCGAAATATACAGAGATGGTAGAATTAGCTGGTCTAAATTGTTCAACAGGAATATCTTTAAGCAACATTTGCAAAAAATCATATTTATCTTTAATCGGTTTCATTTTCACATCAAAACGTTGGAGCTTGTAATGCAAGTATTGTGCAATGGTTGATTGTTGAAAGATAACATTTGCATTCACTGGACAAACCTGTACTTTCCCTTCTTGTCTATCCTGTACATCCACTAGACGATTGAAAGCAAGATTTAATTGTAGCTGTTGCGCTAATAACTCGTTACATTTTTTTATATCTTCTTCAATCGCTTGACGTTCCTTGAGACTATCTTTTATATATGGAAAAATGATTCGTTCGGTCTCGATTTCATAATGACCACGCGCATTTTTAACCGCTTTAATTTCTCCTGATTTAATCATTTTGTACACATTCG
>JAEWFE010000120.1 GCA_023389005.1 Bacillota bacterium | reverse complement strand
ATGATACGTACCGGAATATTATTAATCGCCTTTGGTAATACACTTTCAGGGTCTTTGGTTTCACCGGCAACTAGGCCAACTAGTTCAACTCCGGCAAAGGCAAAAGCAACCATTTGAAAAGAGAGGATAAACCCTTTAGGACCTGAGGCAAAAAAGCCACCGTGTGACCAAAGATTACTGATGCTCACTACGCCTTGATTGGTGTGAAAATGTGTGATAATCATAAAAATCCCGACGATAATGAGCGCTAAAATAGCAACGACTTTGATTAAAGCAAACCAAAACTCTAACTCACCAAATAAAGAAACAGCAATTAAGTTAAATGCAATCAGTAGGGTTAAGGCAATTAGTTCCGGTAACCAGTTGGGTAAGTGTGGTAACCAATATTTCATATAGGTACCAATTGCCGTTAAATCAGCCATGGCAATTGCAATCCAACAAAACCAATATGTCCAGCCAGTGACAAAAGCCGCCTTAACCCCGAGATATTCAGCGATAAAATCAATAAATGAATGGTGGCTGGTATTAGATAAAAGCAACTCACCTAATGCACGCATAATTAAAAAGCACACGCCTCCCATAATAGCGTAGGCTAAAAGTATCGATGGACCAGCCAATTGAATCGATTTACCTGAGCCTAAGAATAAACCTGTCCCAATGGCGCCTCCGATTGAAATGAGTTGGACATGGCGGTTTTTTAGCCCACGTTGTAAATCTTGTTTTTCTTTTTTCATGAATAACTTCCTTTAAACTTCTTTTTTGTGAATACTATCATTTTATTACATTTTCTGAAAATTTCAAATAATGCTTAGTAAAAATGATAAGATATACGTCTTGTTCTTAATGAAAACTTAATTTTCCCAAATGGATTTTCTGAAAAAATTGCTAAATTCGTAAATAAAATAATGAAAAATGATAAAAATCTCATGAAAAGAAATGTCATGATGTGTATAATGAATGGTATTGTTGGTTAAATTTTTGAATGTAAAGGAAATAAAATGGATTTATTTAGAAAAAAACAAATCAATACTCAGCAAAACAGTCATTTAAGCAAAACATTGAAATTAAAAGATTTAATTTTGCTAGGGATTGGAGCGGTTATTGGTACGGGAATATTTGTGGTTCCAGGACAAGCTGCGGCGAATTTAGCAGGACCGGGCTTGACCTTATCCTTTGTGTTAGCTGCTTTTGTCGTGATATTAACCGGTTTTAGTTTTGCTGAGTTTGCCTCGCGTATTCCGGTTATCGGTGGGGCTTATAGTTATATGTATGTGGTTTTTGGAGAGTTTATCGCATGGCTTACGGGCTGGTTTTTATTATGTGAGTACATGTTGGCCGTCGCTTCAGTAGCCTCGGGATGGTCTGCATATTTTCAAGGCTTTTTAAGTTACCTCCATCTTCAATTACCACAAGCCTTGACTGCTGGTCTGAACCTTGAGAACGGCACCTATTTTGATTTGATTGCAGGCCTTGTCGTGGCTTTTGTCGTCTTTTGGGTCTTGCAAGAAGCAAAAAAAGCCTTAGCCCTCAATAATTTTATGGTATGGATCAAGTTTGGAATTATTGCTTTATTCATTGTGGTCGGTGTCTTTTTTGTGAAACCTAGCAATTGGCAACCATATTTACCTTTTGGAGCGGAAGGTGTGATTGATGGGGCCGCTTTGGTGTTCTTTGCCTTTTTAGGTTTTGATGCCATCGCGATGGCTGCAGAAGAAGTCGTGGAACCACAAAAGACTGTGCCACGAGGGATGATTGGCGCGATTGCAATTTCAACAGTCCTTTATATCATTGTCACAGCTATTTTAACAGGTTTAGTCCCTTATACAAAATTAGGTGTCAATGATCCAGTAGCGTTTGCGATGCGCTTTTTGCATTTGGATTTAGTTGGTTCCATTATTTCTATTGGGGCGATTTTAACTTTACTAACTGTGACGATTTCAATGATGTATTCTTTAGCGCGTTTGGTTTATGCGATTAGTAAAGACGGTTTATTGCCAGTATCTTTAAATAAAGTAGATACCAAAACCCATACGCCTGTGCGCGCGACTTTAGTTTCAGGTGCGGTCGTCTTTGTGTTTGCGACGATGTTTCCGCTACAAATCTTAGCCGAATTAACCAATATCGTGGCTTTAGGCTATTTGATTATGATGGCATTGGGCATTATTCGTTTACGTCAAGTAGCTGGTGATCCGAAACCAGGTGAATTTAAAGTGCCGTTTGTGCCAATTTTTCCACTCATTACCGTGGGCTTTTGTATCTTTTTAATGGTGCAATTATCTTTAACCACTTGGATTATCTTTTTCATTAGTCTGGTGATTGGTTTAGGCATATACTTTGGTTATGGTTATAAACATTCAACATTAAATAAATAAAAAAAGAAAGGCTCAGCGCTCTATTTTGGCGTTGAACCTTTTTTACTAAGAATGGGTAATTTCCAATAATTTTTGTTTGAGATTTTCTTCCATGACGCCAAGTTCAATTTCAGCTGCTTGACGTTTTTCTTTTCCTTCTTTTTGGATACGCAAGGTTTCTTGAATGGTTTCAATCAAATCATCTTGCGTTTTTTGCAAGGTTTCGATATCGATAATACCGCGCTCATTTTCTTTGGCCGTTTCAATGGCAGAGACTTTCAATAATTCTGCATTTTTCTTCAGTAAATCATTGGTCGTTTCTGACACTTGACGTTGTGCAGTCACGGCATCTTTTTGGCGTAATAAGGTCAAGGCAATGACGACTTGATTTTTCCATAGAGGAATCGCTGTATGGATAGAAGATTGAATCTTTTCAGCCAAGACTTGATTGGTATTTTGAATTAAGCGAATTTGTGGTGCTTGTTGAATGGTGACTTGACGCGTTAATCTTAAATCATGGGTGCGTTTTTCAAGTCGGTCTAAAAATTGGGTGTAATCATTGACAATTTGAACATCCATCTGATCACCTGAGGCTTGAGCTTTAGCCACTGCTTGAGGGATGATTTGATTTTGTAATTCATCGATTTTTAATTCACCCGCGGCAATGTAAATATTTAAAGCGTCAAAGTAATCTTTATTCTTTTGATACATTTGTTCAAGCATTTGATTATCCTTGATTAGGCCATCTTTTTCATGCTCTAATTTGACCGCGACTTTATCGATTTGGGCACCGATTTTTTGGTATTTAGCGGTAATTTCATAAATTGATTGTTTCACTTTGCCAAACATTCTTTGGAAGAAATTGCCTTCACCTGCTCGTAATTCATCAGGGTTGGCTTCTTGTAGGCGATACATTAACTCGTTTAAAGAATCCCCTATTGGCCCGATATCGTTAGCTTGAACGTGACTGAGCATATTTTGTGAGAATTCACTTAACTTACTTTGCGCATTGGCCCCGTAGATGATGACAGCCTGCGCATCATTGACATCGATTTGAGAAGCGAGTTGTTTGGCTTGCTCTTGATAATTGGCATCTAAACGGTCAATTAAACGAGGCGCTGTTTGTTTTTCTTGAAATTGTTTGATTTCGTTTTGTTGACTACTAGTTAATTCATTGGTATCAACGGAAAAAGGATTGGATAATAAGTCATCCAAACTTTTATTAGTATCTGGTGTTAAATTGTCCATCATGTTTCCTGCCTTTCAATGCTAAAATTGTAGGGTTTGATGATCTGAATCTTTTTCGATATGTTTTTTTGCCATATTGATTTCAATGTCCATATCTTCAAAATCATCCGCTACAAAGTCTTGATAATCACGTTGAATCAATTCAGTTAATTGTTCGATGACTTGAATGCCTTCTTCTAGACGATCATAAGCTTCTCGACTTTTGATTTCATGATTATTGATTTCAACATATTTATTGGTTAAATCAACCAAGTTAGGAAGATGTGTGTATAAAAATAGACTTGCATCGGATAAGCGTGTTGGATTTTTGACGATTTCTTTAAACAATGCTTTAGAAATTTTAAGATAGTCGTGACGCAAATCTAAGGCTTTTAATTTTGAATTGCTTCTCACATTTTTTTGTAATTGCTCAATTTGAATTTTGGCTTGATTCATCGTGTCACGGAATAACTCAATTTCGCTATCACTTAAGCCTAATTCATGGTAATGTTGTTCTTTGGCTTTGGATAATGGTGGTAAAGTATTCGGACGCACGACTTTATTTTGAAAATATTTACGCCAAGCCATATACAGATAAATAGGAATGAATAGGGCGAAAATCTTCATCGTTGTTTCAATGACGGTTTCAGCAAAATCATAGCGTAAATCGTAATAAAATTCATGATCAAAAGCAATGGTAGCACAGGCGATAATGGCAATCGCGTAAATCAGACTCTTATACAGTGGTTTTGCTTTATGTCGATTTTCAAGTGCTTGGATTGCTAAATAAGCCATAAAAATAATAAAGGCAATGGCTGCTGCAAGTAAAAAGAAAGTCTCAAAATAACCTAGTACTAAAAAGACAATCACAATTAGTACGCCGAAAATAAATGGATTTTTTTTCATTAGAACCCTCCCCTTAAAGGTGTAGATTATATACTATTGCTTGCTTGAAAATTGGGCAAGCGTTCACTTCTTTTATATTTTAGCATTTTTTTGACCAGAAAAGTATCCAACTGAGGAAGTATTTTATGGATTTATGAAAAATATAAGAAATCTTTTGCGTCCTATGGTAAACTAGAAACAAATAAAAGCAAAGGGTGAAGTATATAATGTTGGAATTTCAAGATTTTGAAGAAAAAACAATCCACCGTAAAGAAATTTTTCATGGAAATATTATTGATGTATGTGTCGATGAAGTCCAATTACCTGATGGATCCCATTCACAAAGAGAACTTGTCTTTCATCCAGGCGGGGTAGCGATCATTGCGATAACAGATGAAGATAAGATGGTTTTTGTGAAACAATTTAGAAAGCCGCTTGAATCTGTCATTTTAGAGATTCCAGCGGGTAAAATCGATCCAGGTGAAAATATTCATCCATTGACCACTGGACAACGTGAATTAGAAGAAGAGGTACAACTTCAGGCAAAAGATTGGGAATTAGTGGCGCAAATGTATCTTTCACCCGGATTTGCTAATGAACAGTTGTATATTTATCATGCCAAACATTTAAGTAAGGTAGAAAATCCGAAAGCCATGGATGAGGATGAAGTCTTAGAAGTATATGAATTAACATTAGAAGAGGCTAAACAAGCAATCATGAATCGCGAAATATGTGATGCAAAGACGATTTTTGCCATCCAATATTGGGAAAATTTGAAACTTAAGGAAGGTCGATGAAATGTCAGATAAGCCCTTACTCACACGTGCAGAATTAAGAAGACGGCGTGAACAAGAGCAACAGGCGTTAGAACGTAATCAACAAATTGTTGCCAAACAAGCACAAAAAGAATTTGAACAAGAAGAACAACGCATCGCTCGCCATTATCGCAAAGAAGCAAAAAAGAATAAGGAAATTCATAAATCACGGGTAGAAGAAAAAGAAACTTCTCGTGCCTTAAATTCTTTTTTATGGAAAGCAATTATTATCGTTGGGTTAATGTTGGTTTTAATTTTTATGATTATCTTTTTTATATAATTTATTCAGAAAGTTGGTAGAAAATGAAAATCGGAATTATCGGTGCAATGGACCAAGAAGTCAAAATATTAAAGGAAAAAATGGCAGCACCCATGTCCTGGGAACGTGCCGGCGTTTTATTTGTTTCGGGTACTTTAGGCAAACATGATGTCATCGTGGTACGCTCAGGCATTGGGAAAGTGGCTGCTAGTGTCACAACGAGTTTATTGATTCAACAATATGGCGTCAACATGGTGATTAATACAGGATCTGCTGGAGGAATTGGTGAAGGCTTGCAAGTCGGTGATGTCGTCTTTTCCGAAAAATTAGCGTATTTTGATGTCGATGTCACAGGTTTTGGTTATGATTATGGTCAATTACCAGCAGGCATGCCATTATATTTTGAAGCAAGCCAGTATATTATTGAGGAAATGAAAAAAGCCGCAGAAAAAACTGGTCAACAAGTGCGCAGTGGCTTAATTGTAACCGGGGATAGCTTTGTTAATAGTCCGGAAAAAATCGCGGAAATTAAATCGCATTTTCCAGAGGCGCTTGCTTGTGAGATGGAGGGTGCAGCCATTGCCCAAACTGCCCGTCAATTTAATATTCCATTTTTAGTTGTACGAGCAATTAGTGATACGGCGGACCATCAAGCAACGATGAGTTTTGATGAATTTATTGATGAAGCTGGGAAACGCTCCGCAGAAATGGTGATTGAGTTTTTAAATACAATCAAATAAATGAAAAAAGGTGAAAAATATGAAGGCTTTAATTTCGATTGATTATACGTATGATTTTGTCGCAACGGATGGTAAATTAACCACCGGTGAATATGGTCAACAAATTGAAGACGCGTTGGTAAAGGTTACGAAAGATTTTATTGAAAATGATGATTTTGTGGTTTTCGCCATTGATGGTCATGAAACAAAAGATCAATATCATCCAGAAAATAAATTATTCCCGCCACATAATCTGATAGGAACCCCTGGGCGTGATTTGTATGGGAAGTTGGCCGAATTATATGAGCAAAATAAAAGTAAAGAAACACTTTATTGGCTAGACAAACGTCATTATTCCGCTTTTTGTGGGACGGATTTAGATTTGCGATTAAGAGAACGTCAAATTACGGAAGTCTATTTAACTGGGGTGTGTACTGATATTTGTGTGTTGCATACCGCTGTAGATGCCTATAATTTAGGTTATAAAATTTTTATCGTGAAAGATGCTGTGCAAAGCTTTGATCAAGTGGGTCATCAATGGGCACTCAATCATTTCAAAAACACATTAGGGGCGACAATCGTTTAAATGAAAGCAAAAATTTTAGATAAACAAACTTTTGAGCAACTCGCTGACTTAGAAAATACGCAAGGTAATTACTGTGGGACGTATTGTTGCGCGGTTTTATTAAGCTATTTTCAAAAACATTTTACGCCAGCTATTTTGCCTGAATTTTTACAGGAAAATACCCAGCAAAGTCAAGCAAGCTTGGTCGAAATATTAAAATTATTGGTACAACCATTTGGCTTTCCGACTTTGCAATTGAGTTGTCGATAGGGCTAAACCGATTCTTTAGACGTTACCAATTGCCTTATCGTGCCCATAGTACTACCATGGTTTGTCTGACACGTATTAAAAAACGCATTGATGCCGGTCTTCCCTTGATTGTAGGTTTATCTAAGAAAAGAGGGAGTGACTATGGTAATCATTGGGTTGTTTGCTACGGGTATCTACAAAATGAAGATGGCAGCTATGATTTGCTAGTGCATGATGTTTGGGGGAATCCGGCTAAAATCATTCCGGCAAAGTGGGTCAATAGCACAGTTTCGATGAAGCGATAATTATTTTTATGAAAAAACAAGAAAATTTTCAAAATCACCTCAAGATATGATACAATAAAAGAAAAAAATATTTTTGGAGGATGAAACGGTGGCGAATACTGCAACAGACAATGTCAAAATTTTTAGTCTCAACGGGAATCAACCATTAGCAGCAAAAATTGCTAAAGCCTTTGGACAAGAATTAGGAAAATGTGTAGTGCGACAATTTAGTGATGGCGAGATTGCGATTAACATTGAAGAAAGTGTCCGTGGGGTGGATACTTACTTAATCCAATCGACCAATCAACCAGTGAATGATTATTACTGGGAACTTTTAATTATGATTGATGCGATGAAACGGGCGAGTGCGAAGTCAATAAATGTCGTCTTACCTTATTATGCTTATGCGCGTCAAGATCGTACAGCGCGTCCACATGAACCAATTACTGCAAAATTAATTGCAAATATGATTACCAAAGCGGGTGCAACTCGAGTGTTAACATTAGATTTGCATACAGTACAAGTACAAGGTTTCTTTGATATTCCAGTGGATAATTTATTCACGATTCCATTGTTTGCTCAGTATTATCTCGATCAAGGAATGTCTGGTGATGACTATGTGGTTGTTTCACCAAAAAATAGTGGGGTTCAACGTGCACGTAGTTTAGCAGAATATCTAGGTTCTACCTTAGCCATTGTGGATCAATCCGATGAATATGAAGCAGGCGGCTATGTGATTGGGGATGTCAAAGGAAAGAAATGTATTATGGTGGATGACATTTTAAATACTGGTCAAACCTTTGTCAAAGCAAGTAAACTGCTAACTGAGCAAGGCGCTACTGAAATTTATGCTTGTGCTTCTCATGCTTTATTATGTGAAGGGGCTAAAGCTGATTTAGATGCAGCACCAATTCAATCTATTTGTGTGACTGATTCATGTCTGATTGATGATAGTCGCAAGCCAAATGTCCTTCATTATATTACTTGTGCGGATTTAATGG
>JAEWFE010000112.1 GCA_023389005.1 Bacillota bacterium | reverse complement strand
CAGCTATCCGTCGTTTCCAAAGAGAGATGCTTGCTTCCACAGAGTTAGTCCATCCAAATATTGTGACGGTCTATGATGCGGGTCAAGAAGGCGAAACGCAATTTTTAGTGATGGAATACGTGAAGGGCATGGATTTGAAGCGTTATATCCAGACGCAGTATCCAATTCCTTATGGTCGTATTGTGGATATTATGCAACAGATTTTGTCTGCGGTAGCCTTGGCTCATCAACATCGGATTATTCATCGCGATTTAAAACCACAAAATATCTTAATTGATGAATCTGGTACGGTGAAGATTACGGACTTTGGGATTGCAGTGGCGTTATCCGAAACTTCTATTACCCAGACCAATAGTATGTTAGGTTCGGTGCATTATCTTTCTCCTGAACAAGCGAGAGGAAGTATGGCGACGAACCAATCAGATATTTATGCAATTGGGATTATCTTGTATGAAATGTTGACAGGAAAAGTGCCGTTTGACGGTGAATCTGCGGTAACGATTGCGCTGAAGCATTTTCAAGAAGAGATTCCATCTGTGCGCTTATATGATCGTCATGTGCCGCAATCTTTGGAAAATGTCGTCTTAAAAGCCACAGCGAAAGATCCTATCGACCGTTATCAAAGTGCGGAAGAAATGAGTGCGGATTTGGCTACAGCATTAGATCCAAGTCGCTTGAATGAACCTGCCTGGCATCCAGCAAATCATGTTGAAGAAACCAAGGTCTTACCAAATCTAATAGAACAAATGCCAACAGTCGCACCAGTGGAAGAAATTGTCACAAAACCAGAAAAAGAAGTTGAGGAAAAACCAATACCATCTAAGAAAAAAGCTAAGGAGCAAAAGCCTAAGAGTAAGAAAAAATTATTATTCCTAGGGATTGCGGCTGTGCTGGTTATCGGAATTGCAGCGATTGCATTTAGTGTCTTAGGTGGCGGTAAAAACGAAATTAGCGTGCCAGATGTCAGCAATCTATCCGAATCCGCTGCTAGAAGTAAGTTACAAGAAGCAGGCTTAAAAGCAGCGGGGCAAACGGAAGAAATCACCAGCGATAAAATACCAGAAGGCAAAGTAGTCAAGACAAACCCTGAAGCCAAAGCGATTGTGCAAAAGGGTCGTGAAGTTGTACTTTATATCAGTACCGGTGGACGTAAGATTAAGATGAAAGATTACACCGATATGGAGTATAAAGAGGCGGTTGAAGCACTGGTAAAACTTGATTTTAAAGAAAGCAAGATCAAGAAAAAAGAAGAATACAGTGATACGGTTGAAAAAGGAAAGATTATCTCACAAACGCCTGAAGCAAATAGTGAAGTGACACCAGATAAGACTTCGGTTAAATTTGTAGTCAGCAAAGGGGCCAAACCAATCAAGATTAGTGATTATGTTGGCATGACGATAAATGAAGCCTTACTTGATTTGGCGAATAATGGCATCAATGAATCACAAGTCAAACAAACCCAACAAGAAAGTGATAAAGAAGTCGGTACGATTTTAAGTCAAACGCCTTCTGATGGTTCTAGTGTGACGCCAGGTAAGACGATGATTAACTTTGTGGTTAGTTCAGGGCCAAATGAAGTCAGCGTCCCTGATTTTACGGGAATGAGTAAGTCAGAAGTTCAAAGTGCCGCCAAAGAAGCTGGCTTGACGGTGAACTTTGAAGAAGATTATGATACGCAGGTTCCAGCTGGCCAAGTGATTCGCTCTAATCCTAGTGCAGGTGAAAAAGTGAAGAAAAATAGCAGTGTGACTGTGACACTTTCTAAAGGTAGCAACTTGAGTAATTTCACCGTGGATGTCGTTGCAAACTTTACCGGTGGCGAAAATGATAGCAACGGACAAACCATCACCATCTGGCTAAAAGATGCCAGTACCGGTGATGTGAGAAAACAAGTCCAATCCTTTATTGTGGATGCTTCAAGTAATTACAAACGAGTGAGTGTTGATGTTTCAGTCGCTCAAGGTGGTTCCGCAACAATTTATGCCCAAAGAGATAATGGTAAAGAAGTCTCAATGGTTGTCTCTAAAGCGACCACTATCCAAGTACCATAAAAATGATCCTAGCTAGACATCAAACGTTTAGCTAGGATTTTTTTACATCTTAAGTCGTATCGTGTTGTCTCAATCTTCTTGGTATAATGAGGAAAAAGACGGAAAGGAATGAAAAAAATGAAGAAGTTAGTCATGGTCAGTGTGTTAGGTATCGGCTTGGTATTACTAGGTGCCTGTGGGAATAAACAATTTTTTGATACGACTTATACATTTAACTACGCGATGGTCAAATTACCAGACGGCACGATAAAAAAAGGTAAGGTAGCTACGTGGGACGATTACGAAGGAGAACAGCTACAAATCAAATTTGAGGATGGCACGACTGTACTTGTAAATTCAACTAATGCGGTGCTGTCCGTTGATCCAATTAAATAACCAAAAAACCGCCTGTATTTGTTGCGATACAGACGGTTTTATTTGTTTTTATCTTAAAATTTTAGGATATAGACTCTTATGATGACTAGTAGACAAAAATAAAGTAAAAACAAACCAGTGAGAATGCGTTTTTCAGTAGATAGCGGTTTGTTTTCGAAAAATAGTGACTTTTTGATGATAAAACGATAATCTACAGGCAAGCTAAATTCAAGTGCTAATACAATTATTAGTCCACAAATCACAAGGACTGGATAATTTGGCGAAAGTGCACCCGCTAATCCCAAAATAATCAAGGCGAGTAACTTTTTGCATTGACTAGCGGTTTTATTTGTTTGTTTCATTCGCGTCACCTTCTCATTTAATTATTATTTTTACTTAGATCATTTTTAGGCAAAAAGAGAATGTTAAAATCATTTTTCTCGTTACTTCTGCCAAATTGCAGTTCGAGTGTTTGACTATAAGAATAGATGGCGTTTTCTGGATGTTCTAGAAATTGTCTTATTTTATGTTGATCATAAGTTTCATTTAAACCAGTAAAGATGGTTTGCAGTGCTTTTTGATAACTTTCCTCGTTTAAAAATTGCGCTGTAGTTGTATCCACATCTAGTTGTACATCATATAAATTATGTTTGTCAACGGATAGTCGCAATGCTAGTGGCAAAGTTCGATGCTTGGCTGAATAGGTATCTATTTGCCATTGCTCTGATTGTTTCAGTGTTTGGATAAAAAATTTTTTCCCTTTTTCAAAGCCAGATTGCGTTGATTGCTTCATAACAGCTTCTTCTTCCTGGATTGCTTTTTGGACCTCTGAAGCATTTGTAACTGATTTTTCTGTTTTTGGTGCCAATGAGCCGCATCCGCTTATAAGTATTCCAATTAGACATAAAAGTACTATACGACAGAATTTTGAATACATGAGATACTGCCTCCTTCTACTTCATAAATGATATCGCACAATTGGTTGATCTGCCTTTCATCATGGCTAGTTAAGAGAATTGTTTTTTCTTGTTGCTTCAACTTTTGAAATAAAGAAATCATTTCTTGAATGCCTTGTTTATCTAATCCATTAAAAGGTTCATCTAAAATATAAATTTGATTTTCTTCAATAAGTGTTTGGGCAATGCGTAATCGCTGCTTCATCCCTAAAGAGTAATGTTTGTATTTCTTTTTGCGATTTTCAAACAAACCAACTTTATTTAGTATATTTTCTAAATGCGCTTGGGAATCATTTTGTGTCAATTCAGCTAAAAATTTGAGATTTTCATACCCACTCAAATAAGGAATCATGCTAGGTTGTTCAATTAAGATACCTGCGTTTTTAATAAATTTTTTACCAGGAATTATCGGATTTCCATCTATGGTAATTTCTCCTTTACTAATTGGGAGAAAACCACAAATACTTTTTAATATTACTGTTTTTCCTGAACCATTTACCCCAACAAATCCAGTGCATTTTCCCTTAGCAATAGTGAGTGAAATATTATCTAGAATGGTTTGCTGCTTTAGTGTAATTGTAAGATTGTGGATGTTAATCATGTTGCTCCCTCCAATAATATTTTCCTTGATAAGTTAAGTAGGTATTCGCAATAATGAAAAGAATAGAAATAATGAAAGGAACTATCCAAAAATTTCCGTGCCAAATAAAAAGAAAAGATAGTTTTGGATAGGCTCTGTTAAGTAAAAAAAGTAGGGCAAGTATTCCACTGGAAGTAATAAAATACCTGACCTCTCCAAAGTAAAAATAAATCCAGAATAATACTCTGGCACCTGTAATTAATACTAGGCTATGTAAGATGAATAATAACCCAAGCAACATAAAACAGGAGATTATTTGAACATGGTTTGTCATTAATAGGATAAATAGCGCGATTGTCACATAATAACTAGTAAGCCCAACTAATTGATAAGTAATACTTTGTTTACGAATGATTTTGACAAGTTGAGAGGTGTTTCTTACTCTAATGGCGATGAGTGAATAAAAACGAAAATCCAATTGTACAAATGGTACAATTGCCCAAACTAAAGTTAGTAGACAAAATAAGTATAAAGGCAAGTAATTGATTAGGCTAAGACTTTCCATATAAGGATAGTGAGTGGCATCATTAAAAATAAAAAGTCGATTTACATAATCTAAACTACTGAAACTCCAGTGTGGATTATCTTGTAAATAGCCACTCAATTCTTCATGAGCAATGAAGAAATAGATGGTGGCCATAACAATATTAATGATTAAAATGAAACGTCTTTTTATAGGCATTATTTCACCTCATTTTGCCATTTTTTTATGCCCACAATGAAAAATACTAGGCAAATAGGTAATAAGTAACATAAGGGTAAGAAATTTGTTAGTGTCGTTGCTTCTTTTTCGAAGGATAGCAACATCGTATAAGGACTGAGTGATTCATTGTGAAAGAGATAATTTGCACTTAATGAAGCAATGGAAACTACTAGATACGTCGTTAATAGTACAAGATACTTCTTCTCGATTAATAAACCCAGACAACAAGCAAGGATATTTAAAGTAAAAGCGAATAAAAAATAAACTGTCCAAATCATAATCATAAAAGTGAGATAAGGGTGTTGATTATAAAAACCAAGTGGTAGTAAGTCTTTAAAAAAATATATTTCAGTAAATGTATTCTTAGTAATGAACAGTCCACCAATGGAATAGAAAATTGTAAATGTTAGACTAGTTAATAAAGCACTAACCGTTCCTTGCAAAAAAACTTCCTTAGCAAGATAGCGAGGAATTGATTTAATTTTTGTTAAACCAAAATCTTTAACCATTTGTATCCGATCAATAAATCCGATAGCTGGAAGAATAACTAGAATGGGGATAAAATCTAGACTATATCCTACTGAAGAAAGGACAAATCTTTCCCAAGTTAAGATGCTGGAAAATAATCCTAAGCGAAATGTGTGAGGGTTTACCCCTTTTAAATCTGGTTCATCAAGATTCATTGTGATAATTTCAAAAGCGCCTGACCAAAAGAACCAAGAAATAGCTAAGGTAATCAAAAGTATTATTCCGGTGATATAGGTATAAGGGTTTAAAAAGCGAAATTTCATCAAGTTTTCTCAACTCCTTTGTTTATAAGTTTGCACTATAACACTTCACAACTTTTACTTAAATTTTAATAAAAAAGCGGAAATACCAACCTTATTCTTGTATGATTAATTTGGACAAAATCAATAGAAAGAAGGTATTTCCGCATGGTTTAATCATAGCAAACTACAAAACTTATTTCCATCATCACATCTATTATTTTTAATTTTTTTAGGTAGTCTATCCACACCCACATTAATGAATTTCTCTGGTTTAGTTTTAGCTACGATTTGTATGACGGGGATTACTTCCGTGTAATCCTTTTATCATTGATTTTTACGTCTGTACTACGAAAAATTTTTAAATACTTACTTATACTATCAGTCATAGGAGAAAAGTATAATACTCTTGAGTTTAATGTTCTTTAATCTATGTTGGAATTAGATATCTTTTAAAAAATCGGATAGAAAACTATTTTTTGTAAAGTTCTGATTATATCAAGCATATTTTTTAATAAAGTGCTTCCTACTCAATATTTGAGTAGGAAGCATTTCACTTTTTACTGATCTGGACTCCAACTTCCTTTAATAACTACTCTACCCCCACCAGTGTTCCGTGCCTTCTTTAATCCCAGACGATAAGAATATCCTGGTTTTGCACCACTTGTAGTCATAACACCTCGTTTGCCGCGTTGTACTTCTAAGTAACCTCTAGTTTTGTTTTCACTATTTGTCATTCTCGCTGCTATCCAAGCACTTCCAGAATCGTTTGAAAGATTTACTACAGCAGTATTTTTGCTAGTTTGTTTAATCAAATAACTCGTAAATCTTTCTCCACCGCTGTACGTCACTTCAAAATTACTGAATTGTCCAATTTGTCTTGCATCTACGAAAATCCCTCCTATACTCGAAAGGATAAATAGACTGGCTAAACCTATACAAACTTTTTTCATCATAAAAAATACACTCCTTGTAATTAATTAAGCTTTTTCATTTTATATCTTGATATACATCTAGAATTAAACGATTCTCCTTTCTGTTTTTTATTTAGATATAAAATGTCTTTTTGCTTACAATCTGAATGTAAACGATACTTTCTTTTTGCTCAAGTAAGTATCTTGTTACATCAGGCATTAAATATTGTTACTAATGTTGATGTATAAGCATTTTTACATGATGTAACACATTGGTTGCTAGCGTTTTCGGTATACTTTTATTTAGAATGATGATATATTAAAAAAAAGGAAATTAGAATAGGAAGGATGATCGAAATGAAAAAATGGGTAACATTAATTTTCGCTTTATTATTATTTTTTATGTGTCATGTAAATGCACATGCTGATGAAGATAACCAACTAGCAGTGGATATGAATATTACTGAAAAAGTAACTTTAAACTATATAGATGATCAAACTGGAGAAGAAATTTCTTTGGCAGTTGAGCCAATAAAAGAGCAGACAAGCGGTAAAAGAGTAAGGCGCTCATTAGGTGCAGGAACTTATAAAGTAAGCAAGTCTTCAAAGGGAGCATGGTCAGTAACATTTAATATCAAAGTTAGCAATAAAAGTCAAATAATCAGTGCAAATAATTTGTCGGTAATTGCTCATAGAGGAAGTATTATTTCGTCATCATTGGTACATGATTCTAAAAAGGCAACATGTGTATTCAAACAAAAAGCAGGACTTGTACAATCCACAGCTAAAGTAATCGCAGACATTTCTTCTGGTAAATTAGTTGTACGATAAGAGGTGAGAATGAATGGAGTTGGCAAATAATTTAAAGTATTATCGTGAAAAGGCAGGTTTTACCCAAGAAGAAGTTGCTAATGAATTGAGAGTTACGCGGCAATCTATCTCGAGGTGGGAAAACGGCAAAAGTTATCCAGATTTAGATAATCTAGTATTAATTAGCGAGCTATACCAAGTTTCAATCGACCATTTGATTAAGGAAAATGAAGAATTATTCAAAAGGATAGAACAAAACGCACAGGAAATTCAAGATAAAAAACAAAAATTAGTCGAAATTGAGCATGAAGTTTCGCAAATTGTTGGAAAAGAAAAAGATGAAAGCCTATTATTACTTTTACTGGCAGCCGTGTCTTCATTTATTTTTCCTCTAGGATTGGTAGTAATAGCTTTTGTTTTGATTCGTAATAAAAAGCAAAATAGATTTTATAAGCTGATTTATGTTGTTGCCTTAATTGCTTTATTTTTTAATATGTATGATGGATATGTTCATCTATCAAATTATCTTGGTTGGGGAGAAGTGCATATTGAGAAAATAGAATAATGAGAAAGTCTGGAAGTTAGATTGCTTTCAGGCTTTTTAGTTTATCAGCAAGTTAGCTGTAGCCTCGCTAAAAATAATAAAGCCCTTTTGATACATAATAGTTGCAACATTTGAGTGTTTCGACTATTATGTTTTTATCAACTGATAAATTTATCAGTTGATAAAAATTAAAAATGAGGTGTAAGCATGTTTTTAGCAATCAATGAAATGAAACATTCAAAGTTACGCTATGCTCTCGTAATTGGCGTAGTTTTTTTAATTGCTTATTTAGTCTTTTTCTTAACCGGTCTAGCCTATGGATTGGCGCAAGAAAATCGTACAGCAGTAGATAAATGGCAGGCAGATCGTATTTTATTATCCGACGAGGCTAATGGAAAGCTAAATATGTCGATGTTAACGATGGATGATTATGAATCAGTGAAAGCAGAGGATAAAGCGGCATTGGCACAGTTTCCTGGCATTGTGTATCAAAAAGGAAAGAAGAACCAACAAATCGATGTAAGCTTTTTTGGCATAGAAGCAGATGAATTTTTGGCGCCTAATTTGGTGAAAGGGCGCATGTTCAAAAATACTGGTGAAGTAGTAGTTAATGAAAGTCTAGCAAAAGAAGATGGACTGCAAGTGGGAGATCAGTTAAAAGTGGCTGGTAGTAAGCAAACTTTAAAGATTGTTGGTTTTACCGATGAGGCGATGTATAATGTAGCACCTGTCATTTATATGAGTCTGGCTGATTTTCAAGAAATTCGTTTTAATCAGGCTTTACCTAAAGAGGCGCAAAAGATTAATGCGATTGTCGTTCGTGGTCAGATCAAACAAGTCGCCGATAATCTTGAAAAAGTGAAAATCAGTGCATTTATCAATGATTTGCCAGGTTATAGTGCGCAAAATATGACCTTTGCTTTTATGATTGGCTTTTTAATTGTTATCGCGGCGATTGTGATTGGCATTTTCATCTATATTTTAACGATGCAAAAACAGGCCATTTTCGGCGTGATGAAAGCCCAAGGTATTTCGAATTTCTTCATTGCTCGTAGCGTATTTGTACAGACGGCGATTTTAGCTTTTGTCGGGATTGTCTTAGGCTTAGCGCTGACCTATTTGAGTTCGCTTGTCTTGCCTGCTGCGGTACCTTTTGCCATTTTCTGGGGCTTATATCTCGCAGTTAGTGTCGGCATGTGGGTGATTGCCATTTTAAGTGCGGTCTTTTCTGTCAGCACAGTGGTCAAAATCGATCCATTAAAGGCGATTAGTTAGGAGGGATTATATGCAAGCAATAGAATTTAGAAATGTCCGTAAAGAATATCAAGATGGTTCACAAATCATCCAAGCACTCAAACCAACGAATTTGGTGATTAACAAGGGCGAATTTGTTGCAATTGTCGGTCCATCTGGTTCAGGAAAAAGCACGTTTTTAACTTTAGCAGGAGGCTTACTAACGCCGAGCGAAGGTGAAATTTTGGTGAATAATCAGTCATTTAGTCAAGTAGCAGAGAAAAAGCGAGCGCAATTACGTTTTAAAGAAATTGGCTTCATTCTACAAAGCTCTAACTTGATTCCGTTTTTGACGATTGAAGACCAAATGCGTTTGGTAGATAAAATTACGCATCAACCACGACCACAATTGGTACAAGAATTATTTGAGCAATTGTCGATTCAACATCTGGCTAAAAAATATCCCGAAAATTTATCGGGAGGAGAACGTCAACGAGTAGCCATTGCCAGAGCGCTGTATAATGATCC
>JAEWFE010000111.1 GCA_023389005.1 Bacillota bacterium | reverse complement strand
AATTAAATCGCCGCCTAGACCTGCTTTGATGGCTAATGGTGTACGAGTGAGTAATTCAATATTCCCAAATGAGTGTACACGTAGCGAAATCAAGTCAGCACTTGCAAAGGCAGCCCCTTGGATAAAGGCATAAACCACATATAATGGGACAGCCGCAAACATAAACATAAATTCAATTGGTTCAGTTACCCCTGTTAAAAATACTGCAAGAGCGGCAGATACAAACATTGATTTGTATAGATGACGTTTGTCTGCATCTACATTACGATACATTGCTAAAGTCATCCCCATCAAAATACCTGTAGAACCAATCATTTGACCTACTTTGAAACGAGCTGGTGTCCAATGGGTTAACACATATTGATATTGACTCATATCGCCAGCACCTTTTAAGTTCACCAAATCAGTCGCCCATGCTAACCAAAGTGGATCTTGCCCGAATACCTTTGTGCCTGCTTGTGCGCCAGATAAAATTTCGTAAGTCCCACCTAAAGCAGTATAGTTGATTGGAATCGTCAACATATGATGCAAACCAAATGGGAGTAATAGACGTTCTAAAGTACCGTATAAAAATGGCGCTAAAACGGGTGCTGTATCTTGTGACTGAGCAATCCATAGACCAAAATTGTTAATTCCTGCTTGGATGACTGGCCAAACAAAACTTAAAACAATCGCACAAATCGTTGACCATAAAATCACGACAAATGGGACAAAGCGTTTACCATTAAAGAAAGATAAAGCATCTGGTAATTTACGATAATTATAGTATTTATTATAGGCCATCGCTCCGACAAATCCGGCAATAATCCCTACGAATACCCCCATGTTTAAGGCAGGTGCTTCTAATACGCTGGTAAAGAAACCTTTAACCATGATTTTTGTACCGAATAGCGTATGTGTATAGGCTTTAGGATCTGCTAACATCGCATTTGTCACGCCAAAAATCGAACCAGTAATCCGGTTAATCAAGACAAAAGAAATCCCAGCCGCAAATGCACCGCCAGCTCTTTCTTTCGCCCAGCTACCACCAATCGCCAAGGCAAATAATAGATGTAGGTTACCAATAATGGCCCAACCGATATTTTCAATGACACCACCTGTTGTGACTAAAGCGGCTACATTTGGATTAATTAAAGGAATGGTTTTCCCGATACTAATCATTAAACCTGCAGCTGGCATTACGGCAACGACCACCATCAAGGCCTTACCAAATTTTTGCCAAAACTCAAAACTAAATAATTTTTTCATTTTAGAACCTCTCTTTTTTCTGATTGCCTTTACGCAACCGATTTCGTTAACAAGATTATATACTAGATTTTTTCATTTGTAAACACTTTATTTGTTTATAACAATATGGGTTTGTTTAGCGCAACCGATTTCGCTTTTATTTCACAAATTGTAGATTGAAAGAGATAGAATTGATTTTCTTGATAGTTTACATAAAAAAACTTGTTATTACATAGAAAAGAAATATGGATGTGCTACTCATGGAAGAGGAAAGGTTCGCCCAATCAAAACGTTCACTTCACAAACGAAAAAATAGCGATTTTTGGGCTAACGGGAGCTTTAGGACTAAGTTTTTAAGTTTTCGATAAATTTTGTAAAGGGTTTCTTACGTTAAGGGAGGGCTTTGTTATACTGTAGAAAAAGGATACGGAGGAAAGGTATGCTGAATCGTGAAAACAAGCTGGATTATTATTTGAAGATTGGATTGATTACGCTTTTTGTGGGGTTCTTTCTGACGCATCTCTCTGCGAATATGGCGTTACGCTGGGCTCATTTCTTCTATGGAGGATTAGATATTTATAATGCAGTGACAATGAAGGTTGAACCGACAAAGAGTGTATTTACAACACAAGATAATCCTTATATTCATTTGGAAGCTTATAAAGTAACCTATCGCCATCCAGTTTCCGACTATCGTATAAAGTCACAGGATTATCATGTCAGAAGAGTCGGGATTTTATATTTTTATCATGGCGTGTGCGGACCGTAGAAAAAAGCCCAGCATTTCCCATTTTTCACTAGGGTTGTGCTGGACTTTTTTAGTAATCATCGCGTCTGGAGATAGAAGCGAATTTATTATATTCTTTTTTAAATAGCAGCTCTACCGTACCGCGCGCGCCACTACGGTTTTTCTCAATAATGACTTCAATCACGTCATCTACAGCCTGTTCCTCTTCATTTTTATCTTCTTCGGTACCTTGACGTTGGTAATAATCTTCACGGTATAAAAAGGCAACAATATCGGCATCTTGCTCAATGGAACCCGACTCACGGATATCACTTAATACTGGCCGTTTATCTTGACGTTGCTCCACACTACGAGACAACTGAGAAAGCGCGATAACCGGTACTTTTAACTCTTTGGCTAATTTTTTCAATTGACGAGAGATTTCAGAGACTTCTTGTTGGCGACTTTCTCGACCAGAACCTTCAATCAGCTGCAAATAGTCGATTAAAATCAAACCTAAATTGCCTTTTTCCTGTGCTAAACGTCGACATCTTGCTCGAATTTCTGAAACTTTAATCCCAGGCGTATCATCAATAAAAATACTCGTATTCGACAAACTTCCCATCGCCATAATCAAGTTATGCCACTCTTGTTCGGTCAACTGTCCTGTTCGCAAATGCCCAGCCTCAATGGTTCCTTCCGCACACAGCATCCGGTTCACCAAAGACTCGGCCCCCATTTCCAAACTAAAAATAGCCACACTGCGATCGGTCCGCGTACCAATATTTTGCGCAATATTTAGGGCAAAAGCTGTTTTCCCCACCGCTGGACGAGCCGCTAAAATAATCAATTCTTCTGGTTGCAAGCCAGCAGTCATCTTATCAAGCTCTGGATATCCCGTTGGCAGACCAGTGATATCTTCATTTTGTTGGGATAACATGTCGATATGCTCCATGGTGCTATTCAAAACATCCGCAATCGCCTGAAAGCCTGTACTATTACGCTTTTCCGAGACATTTAAAATTCCTTTTTCGGCCGCCTCGACAATTTCTTCTACACTGCCTTCTTGACTGTAACCTTCTTTGACAATCTTGGTAGCCGCTTGAATCAATTCCCGTAAAGTCGATTTATCCTTCACGATTTTCGCATAATGCGCCACCCCTGAAGCAGTTGGCGTTACTTGCGATAACTCGGTTAAATAACTAATTCCACCCACATCTTCCAGGGTGTTTTCAGATTCGATTTGTGATTTTAGTGTGATAATATCGATATTTTCGTTGCGATCATTTAAGGCAATCATCGAACGAAAAACAATCTGATGAGCGCGTCGATAGAAATCTTGCGGCTCAATTACGGCCATCGCTTCGACCAAGGCATCCGCATCTAGAAAAATGGCACCCAAGACGGCTTGTTCTGCTTCAATATCTTGTGGTGGTACATTTTCTTGCCACATTTCATTCATCAAAAACACCCCTTAAAGATTTATAAAATAACGTTAAATTGATTTCCGTTTTGAATTTGTTTCAACTAATAGTATAGCAAAGATTAGCAGGAATTTGTATAAAAAATGTGATGAACAAAAAATAAAAAGAGCGCCCATATACAATCGACGCTCCAATTTTTTCATTGTATGCTAGATTATTCTTCCACGACATGTACGCGGATTTTCGCTGACACATCATGGTGTAATTTCACTTCCACATTGGTAAAACCTAAAGCACGAATAGGTTGTTTCAAGTCAACTTTGCGCTTGTCAATTTTGATTTTGTATTGATCAAAGAATGCATCCGTGATTTGTTTAGAAGGAATAGATCCAAATAAACGGCCATCGCTTCCGGCTTTAGCTTTGATTACGACCACTGTTTCTTCTTTTTCGATAAAAGCTTTTAATTCTTTTGCTTTAGCCAATTCTTCTGCTTCGTGTTTGGCTTGAGCTTTTTGTTTTCCTTTTAATTCCGCCATGTTTTCTTTATTGGCTTCTTTGGCTAATTTGTTCTTAATTAGATAGTTTTGGGCATATCCAGTTGGGACTTCCTTCACATCGCCCTTTTTACCTTTGCCCTTCACATCTTCTAGAAAAATAACTTTCATCTGTTTCACTTCCTACTCTATTTCAATTTGCTTAACTTCATTTAAAAGCATTTCTTCAACTTTTTCAAGCGATTCGCCCAAAATTTTCGTCGCAGCGTTGGTAAAATGACCACCGCCACCCAATGCTTCCATGATTTTTTGGACATTAACCTTGCCACTACTGCGCGCGGATATCCCGATTACTTCCTCATCTTGACGGGTAATCACAAAAGCGGCCTCGACACCAATCATCGAAATCAAGGTATCCGCAGCCTTAGCCGTTGTCACCTTACCATAGATTTTGTTTTCTTTGCCCATCGCATACACAATACCTGGTGCGATATTTTGGCAAGTGCTGATTAACTCGCTCATTTCCAAATACGAATCCAAATCCGAACTCAATAGATATTGGACTTTGCTTTCATCGGCACCTTGTGATTTTAAGAAACTGGCAATATCAAAAGTCCGCGCAGAGGAACGGAAGGTAAAATTCTTGGTATCCACATACATTCCCGCTAACATCATGGTCGCGACAAACTTCGAAATCCGTGTTTCACTATTTAACTGATACTCTAGTAATTCAGCAACCAGTTCACTAGCAGAAGATGCAGAGGCTTCAATGTAATTTAATAATGGCTTGGCTGGATATTCTTCGCCCCGACGATGATGGTCAATCACGACAATTTTCTCAAAGGCATCATAAACTTTTTGCGAAATCGACATAGACGGACGATGATAATCCACCATCACTAACAAGCTTTTGTTATCTAATAATTCTAGTGCTTCTTCGCTGGTAATTAATTGACTGGAAAGTTCGGGATATTGTTCAATTTCTCTCAGTCCGCGCTGCAATTCTGGCGTGACTTCCTCAGGATTAATGATGACCCAACATTTTTTATGGATTAATTTGGCAAAGCAAGCAATCCCAAAGCTCGCTCCCAAGGCATCCATATCCGGGAAACGATGACCCATAACAAAGATTTTATCGTTTTCTAAAAGGACTCGTTTTAGCGCGGTACTCATGGCTTTCGAGCGGACTCTTGTTCTTTTAATCGTCGCATCACTATCGCCCCCGAAAAATTGCGGACGACTCATTGGATCAGCGTCCTTCACGACGACTTGATCGCCGCCACGAATCAAGGCCAAATCAAGATTATCTTGTGCCACTTCACCGATTTCTTTGAGTGAAGCCTGGCCATACGCAATCCCCATACTCATCGTTAATAACAAGTCACGTTCTCTGGCTTTATTTTTAAAAGTAGCTAAAAGGTCGAATTTTTGCGTCTTCATCTGCTCAATATCTGCTTCACGCGCAATAAATAAATGACGCTCAGCATTGATTCGGCGATAATAGACTTCATGCTCACTCGCCCAATCGGAAATCACCGAAGTAATCAAAGTATTGAGATACGAGCTTTCCTTATCATCTAGTTTATCAATCACATCGTCATAATTATCGATGGAAATTATTCCTATTGCAGTCATTTTTCACCCTCACTCGTACTTAGTGACATTCTTGCTGCTAAGTACGCTTCACTCTTCTTTCCTAGTCCTAATGCTATTATTTTACCACACTGCGTCAAATTTTGCACAAAAGATCGGTTAATCGGAATATTTTGTTATTTTTAATTTTGTGATTTTATTCTTTTCACATGAAACAAAAGGCCCCCGAAAAGTGAAGGCCTGATGTGTGTCTATTGTTCTTTTTTACGTTTTAAGAAGATTCCTGTAGACAAACCGATACTTGCAAGACCAGATAATAATAGCGCTTGGTCTGCTTGATTGCCGGTTTTAGGTAATCGCTTAACTGGTGCAGCATTGCTTTGCACAGAAGATTGTTCTTTCGCTTTTTTGTTTCTTTTTGCTTGAGAACCTAGCTCTTTTTTAGGCTGTTCTTTGACATTGTCTTTGTTTGACTGCTTTTCTTCCTCTTTAGGCAACTCTGTTTGCGTACCGTTGTCTGACGTACTCGGGTTATCAGTTTGCGTGCCGTTGTCTGATGTGCTCGGATTGTCCGTTTGCGTGCCACTGTCTGATGTGCTTGGGTTGTCCGTTTGCGTACCATTATCTGACATGCTTGGTTTTTCCGTTTGCGTGCCACTGTCTGATGTGCTCGGATTGTCCGTTTGGGTTTCTTGATGTGTTGTTGTTTTTTCAACTACACGCTGAATTGTATCCAAACCATTTCCTTGAACTTCATAATATAAGAAGTCGTCCGCAAAGTTCATATTATCAGGTAACATGATTAAATCAGAGGCATCCACAATTGCGCCTTTTTCAAATTGCAAATCAAAACTTTGGTATAACGTGCCATCCGCAAACTTATAAGTCACATGAACTA
>JAEWFE010000008.1 GCA_023389005.1 Bacillota bacterium | reverse complement strand
GTGATTCAGTTAAGATTTCAACACCATGTTTTTTCATGTAGCGTTCAGCCTTAGCCGCACCACCACGGTCTAACATGTTTAAGATAGTTGGCATTGCTTCAACAACTTTAAGTGTGAAATCATCTTTACTTAGCTTGAAGTCTTTGGCTAAGCGATCACGCCAGTCCATTAATTCACCGACCATTTCAATACCGGTAAAACCAGAACCACAGACCACGAAAGTTAACATTGCTTTACGTTTCTCAGCATCTGGTTCAATAGCAGCTTTTTCAACAATGTCTTCAATGTGTTTTCTGATCTTCAAAGCATCTTCAAATGACCAAAGTGTAAAACCGTTTTCTTTAACACCAGGTGTACCAAAATCGTTTGGTTCGCCACCCATACCGATGATTAAGTAGTCAAATGGATATTCTCCCATTTTTGTTTGAACAACTTTGTTTTCTTTGTCGATACCAGTAACAGTGTCTGTCACAATTTCAACATTTTTGTTGTGGCAGAATAAACGTTGTAGGTCGTATTGGATAGCTGTAGGTTCTACACGACCACCAGCCACTTCATGCAATTCAGTCATCATTGTATGGTAAGAATGACGATCGATTAAAGTGATTTGTGTGTCTGTACCTTTTAGCTTTTTAGATAAAAGCTTTGTAGCAGCTACACCAGAATAACCGGCACCTATAACAATTACTTTTTCTTTTGCCATAAGTAAATTCGCTCCTTGAATAATAATAGTATAAATTGATCATTGCATAATCTACTATATTATATAAGAATTTATAAAATTTGTCTAACTTCTGAATTGTTTTTTCACAGATTTTGAATAAGACGATTAGAATTCTGTGAAAAGTAAAAGAATTTGGAAAAATAGCAATGATAGCGGTTGACAAATTCGATTAAT
Source organism: Bacillota bacterium (assembly GCA_023389005.1). GTDB lineage: Bacteria > Bacillota > Bacilli > Lactobacillales > Enterococcaceae > Enterococcus_E. Next base: position 2,160 of record JAEWFE010000008.1, on the reverse strand, counting down.
GTTATAGAATAAGAGTGTAAACAAACGATTTCACAATTTCGTTTGTGAAAAAAGTAGTAAAGGGGAACTTTGCAATGAAAATGAAGAAAATTTTAACAGGTTTCACAACGCTAGCTTTATCTACCTTATTGTTAGCAGCTTGTGGTGGTAACGACAAGAAAGACACAGCTTCATCATCAACTGCGTCTTCATCAAGTGTGGCAAAATCATCTAGCTCAAAAGAAGAAGCTAAAGAAACCAAAAAAGTGGCTGGAGCAGATCTTAAAGACGGTACATACAAACTTGAAGAAAAGAACTATGAACATGGTTACCGTACAGTATTTTCTATCACAGTTAAAGATGGCAAAATTACTGAATCTAGCTATGACAATGTAAATGAAAAAGGCGAATCTAAAACGAAAGACGCTGATTACAATAAAAATATGAAAGCTAAATCTGGCACTGACCCAGAAACTTATATTCCTCAATTAAATAAAGAATTAGTTGAAGGACAAAATGCTAATGTAGCTGTTGTAACTGGAGCCACTCATTCATCAGAAAGCTTCAAGAACTATGCACAACAATTAATCCAAGCTGCTCAAGCTGGTAAAACTGATACAATCGAAATCGACAATGGTGCTGCTTTGAAAGATGGTACTTACACTTTAGAAGAAAAGAACTACTCTCATAACTACCGTGTTGTATTCTCAATCACTGTTAAAGATGGTAAATTAACTGAATCTAAATATGATTACGTTGATAAAGAAGGTAAATCTAAACAAGATGATGAAGAATACAATAAATCAATGCAAGATAAATCAGGTACAGCTCCTAAGACTTACATTCCTCAATTGAATGAAGAATTAGTAAAAGCGATGAACGGAGAAGAACCTTCAGTGAATAAAGTGGAAGTAGTTACTGGTGCTACTCATAGTTCTGACAGCTTCAAGATTTATGCAGCTCAATTAATCAACGCTGCTCAAAAAGGCGATACTGCTAAAATTGAAGTGGACAACATCGTCACTGAATAATTTTGTTTCATAAGATTACACGAGATGGAACGGTGTTTAATCATCGCTCCATCTTTTTTTTATTTAATATAACTAGCTAGAAATATATAACTTTTGTCTTCAATGGCGTTAAATAATATGACTCTAAGGAAAAAATTTATTGGCTAAACAAACTTTCTGCGCTATGATAAAAAAGCATAGAAAATGAGTAAGGAGAACTTTATGAAAAATAGAATCATAATTCTAGTGATGGTCTTAGGGACTATCTTGCTTGCGGGCTGTCAAAAACAAGCAGCTGCACCTAAAATCAATGAAACACCTTATTCGGATAATCAATTTTTAATCGGTACATATGTCAATATCCGAATTTATGATGATGGTAAAGAAGATGTCTTACCCCTGGCCTTTAAAAAAGTAAAGAGCTTGGGAGATAAAGTGACTGTTAATCAAAAAGGCTCAGAAATTGATGAAGTCAACGCTCAAGCAGGCATTAAACCAGTGAAAGTCACGAGTGATGTCTATCGTTTGGCGAAAAAAGCGTATCAAATCAGTGAAGAATCTCATGGTGGTTTTGATATGGCGATTGGGCCGATTACGCAGTTATGGCATATCGGCTTTCCTGATGCTAGAAAACCAAGTCAGGAAGAAATTGATGCAGCACTCAAATTAGTAGACTACAAAAAAGTCAAGTTAAATGACCAAAAACAAACAATCTACTTGGAAGAAAAAGGCATGGCACTTGATCTTGGTGCGATTGCTAAAGGTTTTATTGCTGATGAAGTCGTGAAACTATTGAAAAAACATGGTGTGACTACAGCGATTGTTGACTTAGGGGGAAATGTCTACGTCTTAGGGAAGAGCCCGCGTGGGAAAGATACCCCTTGGACGGTGGGTATTCAAGATCCTAACCAAGCCCGTAATGTGACAGTTGGATCAGTCTTAGCAAGTAATCAGACTTTGGTTACATCCGGTATTTATGAACGCTATCTTGAAGTTGATGGGGTGAAGTATCATCATTTATTCAACCCTAAAACTGGCTATCCATTTGATAATGATATTGCGGGTGTAACGATTATTACGAAATATTCGATTGATGGCGATGGCTTATCTACAGCAGTCTTTTCAATGGGTGTTCAAAAAGGCTTGAAATTTGTGAATAAGCAAAAAGGAG
>JAEWFE010000292.1 GCA_023389005.1 Bacillota bacterium | reverse complement strand
TTGTAAATCCCAAGCTGATGTCATTATCTGTGCGATGAGTGGAAATTTTTTACAGCGTGGGGAAGCGGCAATTATTGATAAGTGGCAACGAGCAAATAGTGCCTTACAAAATGGGGCGGATATTGTTCTAGAGTTACCGTTTGAATGGGCAGTTCAGTCTGCGGATTATTTCGCACAAGGCGGTGTCAATATGTTAGCAGCGATTGGTTGTGAGTATCTTTGTTTCGGAACAGATAGCCAGGAGAAAATGGATTATCAGCATATTGGTCAATTTTTACATCAAAATCATCAACAGTTAAACCAACTTTTTCATCAAATGGCTGACGAAAAGCTTTCCTATGCTGAAAATATGATTCGCGTTTTTCAAGCTTTAGAAATAGACATTCCTTTTGATCATAAGCAACCAAACCATATTCTAGGATTGAGCTATGCAAAAGCGAATAGTCAACTACTCAAACCAATGACTTTATTAGCTATTCCTCGAATCGAGAGTGGTTATCATGAACAAAAATTAGGAGAGTCTAGGATTGCAAGTGCTACGGCTATTCGTCGCGGAATCTTTCGTGGAGAAGAAATTACCCCTTATGTGCCGTCTAGTTCTTTGGCTTATTTAACCGAACGGAAAGTTTGTTTAGAAGATTTCTTTCCATATTTAAAATTTCGTCTATTAACGATGGATTTAGCAGAATTACAGCAAATTTATCAAATGGAAGAAGGGCTAGCTTTCAAAATGAAGAAGCTTATTCGAAGCTGTTTTTCTTATGAATCTTTAATCAATCAGCTTAAAAGCAAACGATATAGTCAAACGCGTATTCAGCGCTTATTGTTATATTGCTTGTTAAATGTGCGCAAGGAAGAGATTCGAAATGCTTGGCAAACTCCAAGTATAAGAATATTAGGCTTTACTGAAAAAGGACAAGGATATTTAAATAAAGTGAAAAAACAAGTGCCTTACCCGTTGATTACTAGAGTGGGTAAAGTAGAGGCTACTCGTCTTTCGTTGACGATTCGATCAGATGAGATCTATCGATTGGCGAATTCACACATTCAAGAACAAAATTTTAGAACAATGATTAAAATGTTGAAGGATGGATGCAATTGAAAAAAATGGTACTTTTTGTTTATGGATTATTTTTAAGTTCGCTGATTAGTTTAATGTCATACACATTTATTATGCTTGAAGGGAATTTTTCTCATGCAATTTGGCATGTTTCGTTTTCAAATCCTTTCTTACGTGTTTTTTATACGTTTTTGGTTGTATTTGGCTGTACAGCTGTTGTGTATAGATTGAAAAAGCGGTGGGGAAATTTACCCATTACGACACATGATGCGATGAAGGAAATGAAAACAAGCCAAAAAGTAATTTATCATAAATTTTGGCGAAGTTTAATTGTGGCATTACTTGTTCTGATGAGTGGAGCAGGGGTAGGTCCAGAAGCACCTTTACTAGGGGCGGTCATTGCATGTTCAGTTTGGCAGGCGGATAAAATGCGTTTTATCTATGCAAATTATGAGCAAATTTTTTCACAAAATTGGAAACATCGATTGAAGTATTTTTTGCATCCTACACGTTTTTTATTATCTTATTCTGAAAATACGTTTAAAATGGATTTAAAGAAGAAAAAAATATTAAATATCTTGTATATTATCAATGGTGTGGGATTGTTTTTCATACTCATGCGCTTGAGCGATCAACCTTCATTTATTACAAAGATGGGCACGGTTCATTTTAAAATGCAACAATTGGTATTTTTACCCATACTTATTGCATATGGATATGTATTTTCGTTTATATATCAAAAAGTAAAAAACATCATAAAAACTTATCTAAATGCATTTACTTTATCCCTTCGAACAAGATTGTTACTTGGCGGTCTTGCTATTTTTATTGTAGTATTATTCATCCCTCAGTTGATGTTTTCAGGACAATATGAAATGACGAATTTGGCAATCAGTGCTACACAATTAACTGCATTGAGCTTATTACTCTTATCTGTAGGAAAATTAGTGTTTTTGGATATCTGTTTGTACACGACCTGGACTGGAGGAGACATTTTTCCAATCACTTTAGCCAGTATTTTGCAGGTTTTTTTTGTGGCGAAATTATTTCCACAAGTAGATACGGTTTTTATTGTCGCAATAGTTAGTTATGTTATATGTGGACTACTGATTGAAAATACATGGTTAGGGTGTATATTTGTAGCTTTCTTTTTCCCTAAAGAATTATTTGTTTTTGCTGTAATCATTGCTTTATTGTTACAAACACCAAAATATATTCGAAAAATTAATCAAAGAAGGACAGTAAATAAATGAAACGTTTAAAGATTCTTTGGAAAATCATCCGTGTTACAGGTTTTAGCAAGTTTGTCCTATCATTTATTTTGTATCTCTTTTTCTCTGCTTTCTTATTCAAGTGGCTTGAACCATCTATTAGATCTTTTGGTGATGGTTTATGGTACGCTTTTGTTTCAGCAACGACGCTTGGATATGGGGATATTGTTGTAACGACTTTTTTAGGTCGAATGATTAGTGTAATTCTCACTATTTATGGTTTGATTTTTTTCGGTTGTCTTTCGGGTGTATTGGTTAATTATTATACAGAGATGAATCATCTACATCATGAAGAAGAAAAATCAAATCTAAAAAAATGAAAAAACTGATGAAAAAAACTTCACAGATACTTACAATATCGGTATAATATGGATTGGACCTTAAGTATTTATGAAATGAAACTATTAGAAAGCGAAGTGAAATTATGGGTCGTAAATGGGCAAATATCGTCGCTAAGAAAACGGCGAAAGATGCAAATAATAGCCGAATTTATGCAAAATTTGGTATCGAAATCTATGCAGCTGCAAAATCGGGTGAACCTGACCCACATTCTAACCAAAAATTACGTTTCGTTATTGAAAGAGCGAAAACTTATAATGTTCCTCGTCATATCATTGACCGTGCCATTGAAAAAGCAAAAGGTGGCGGCGATGAACAATACCAAGAATTACGCTATGAAGGTTTTGGACCAAATGGCTCAATGGTCATCGTGGACACTTTAACCAATAATGTCAACCGTACAGCTGCAGATGTGCGGGCTGCCTTTGGTAAAAACGGCGGAAACATGGGTGTAACTGGTGCGGTTAGCTACATGTTTGATAATACAGCATTATTTGGTTTTGCAGGCGATGATACCGATGAAATCTTAGAATATTTAATGGATAAAGACATCGATGTACGTGATGTTGAAGCTGAAGACGGCCAAATCATGGTTTATGGTGAGCCAACTGATTTCCATGCGATTCAAGAAGCGCTAAAAGAAAAAGGAATTACTGACTTTAGCGTGGCTGAAATGCAAATGATTCCTCAAAATGAAGTAACATTAACAGGTGATGATTTAGCTAAATTTGAAAAAATGCTTGATGTTTTAGAAGATTTAGAGGATGTTCAATCTGTTTATCACAATGTTGATTTAGAAGCATAATATACTCATAAAAAAGAATAAACGAATATCTAAGAAATGAATAAAGCGAATGACTTAGATATTCGTTTTGTTGTATATAAAATTAAGTTAGTGGTGATAAATATTCAAAAGAAAATAATTATTTCAATAATATTGGCAGTCACACTTATAGGCTGCATATCTATTTATTTTATGAGACGAAATGAACAAACACCAAAGGAGGAGGCAATGTATCACTTTCCCGTTGAAAATCAAAAGCACGCGGCTACATGGTTAACTTGGCCGCATCCGTATACCTATGGAAAAAAATATTTTCAATCAATAGAACCAGTATGGATAGAAATGGTCAAAGCATTAGCCCCAAGTGAAAAGGTGAAGATTGTTGCCTATGATACTGATTGGCAAAAGCATATTGAAGAGCAACTAGCTTCTGAACATATATCGTTGGATAATGTGGAATTTTTGATTGCTAAAACCGATGATGTTTGGATTCGTGATACAGGTCCGATTTTTGCATATGATCAGAAGGGAAAACGTGTTATTTTAGATTTCTTTTTTGATGGTTGGGGAGAAAAAGCCCCTTATAATCATGATAATCAGTTACCTATCAAGGCAGCGAAAAAAGAAAAGACGTCGTTAGTAACAATTGATGATTTTGTATTGGAAGGTGGCTCAGTTGAACTTTCTGAGGATGGAACCTTACTTGCAACTAAGAGTTCTGTCATTAGTAAAAATCGCAATCCTGGTATGACTCAAAAAGAAGCAGAAGGATATTTGAGGAAGTATCTAGGTGCGAAAAGGTTTATTTGGCTAGAAGGTGTCACTGACGAAGATATTACCGACGCGCATATCGATGGCTTTGCTCGTTTTTATGATGCAAACACGCTTTTGACTGTTTATGAAGATGATTTTTTAGAGCTATATGAAAAAATTTTGCCAGAGGATTATGAAAAATTAACCAATAGTACCAATGCCGCAGGTGATAAATATGAGATAATTGAAATACCAATGACGAAAAATAATGTTAAAGGCTTATCTTATAAGGGTTCTTATCTTAATTATTACATTGCAAATGAAGTAATTTTATTGCCGGTATATAATGATTCAAATGATGAAGTAGCGATAAATATCATGAAAGAATTGTATCAAGATAAACAAATTGTCCCTATTGATGTATCTAAATTATATAAAAACGGAGGAATGATCCATTGTGTTACGCAACAAGAAATCTTTGACGAGCAACACAATAATAAGTAAACGCAAAAAAATCCGTCTGGCATTGATGGTTTTTACGATATTATTTATCATTTCATTAACGACCTATTTACCCGTAATTGATTTTTTCGATGAATGGTTATATTTGGATTTCAGCCACCTGATGTTTTTATTTGGGATTACGTTAGGTTTATTTTACTATGTATTATGTTTATTGAAATATTTTTTTGCCAATAAATGTAAAAGTGGAGTAGTTAATTTCATTATTGCTAGTTTACCTTCAATATACTTGCTCAATTGTTTTGTATGGTATTTCTATCTATTTTTTAATAAATTGTTTTCCGAAACAAAAAACGATGCTGCCTATTATCAAACTGTGATGATTGCTTTTTCCATTTATTTTTTAACCGTTAAAATTGGTAAAGAGTTTGGTCAGTTGAATAAAATGATTCAAAATTAAATATGCATAACTTATATGTATTTCATATACAATATATCAGTTTATGTCATGCCGTTTAAACAAAATATCATTAGAATATTTTTTATATTACTGATTGGCTACTTTTTGCGCAATGATAGACATTTCTTTGGTGAGTGACAATTGATTATTTACGCCGAACCAAAAGGACATAAATAGTTCAACGAGATATTTTTCTTCAGTATTTTCAATTACTCACTTTCCTGATTCTTTTTTAAGTACGAGTTTTGCTTCAGTGGCTTTGTTTTTTGACTTTGCTTCTTTTAAAGAATTCGTAATATTTTTTGAAAGTACGGTTTGAAGTTGGGTTTCACTACTTGTCAGCGACGGCTCGGTTTTTATTTCTTCTGCAGATTTTGTTAATCCTTGTTCAAACGCACGAGAGAAGTTAACGCCATGTATTTTATAAACAATTTGATAGCGACTACTATCTTGTTTTGATTGGGTGACGCTTTTTACCTCGAATTTTGATTTATTTCTAACGGCATTTGATAATTCTTTTGCTAATTGAGTCGCTACATTTTTAGGGACTGTCACATTATTATTTAAGCCTTTAATAAAATTTTGGACGAAAGGGTTGTCTACATTGGAATCTGACTCTTTTAACCTAATTCAGGCAGAAGTCGCCCATCATCTATAGGTGGGTGATGAATTCCATTCGGTATGAGGGTTACTGTTGGTAACTCGAAGACCGACAATACAATACATTGTCTTTTTATTTCGTTCTATGTTATAATCAGTCTATATAGAAATGAGTTGATATAAAATGGAATTAGATACAAATAACCATTCAGTATTCCTTCTTCATTACCATCTTATTTTAGTAACTAAATATCGTAGACAAGTGATAGATGATGACATATCTGATTATGCTAAAGGAACTTTTGAAAGAATTTCAGAATCGTATCACATTACTTTAGTTGAGTGGAATCATGATAAAGATCACGTTCATATTCTGTTCAAAGCTCACCCTAAAACAGAATTGACAAAATTCATCAACGCCTATAAAAGCGCTAGTTCAAGATTGATAAAACGTGATTTTCCAAGAGTCAAACCGTTTCTTTGGAAAGAAATGTTTTGGTCTAAAAGTTTTTGTCTGTTGACGACTGGTGGAGCACCAATTGATGTGATAAAGAAATACATCCAAAATCAAGGAAACAATCATAAATAGAAAGCAGGTGAA
>JAEWFE010000278.1 GCA_023389005.1 Bacillota bacterium | reverse complement strand
AATGAGACAGAAAAATGTGGATTTGCAAAACTCGAATCGTATCATGCTGTCGAGTATTACTTCAAGGGTAGGAAATGCGGTATTTGATTATGCCAACAAGATGATTTTGGTCTCCGTTTTTGCGAGTAGACCGTTGTTAATGTCCTTGTATCAGTCCTCAGAAACGATGATTGGGATTGTCTTTAATTTATTTGCAGGTGCTTTTGCTGATAAAGTGAACCGTAAAAAAATCTTAATCGTCACTGACTTTCTGAGTGGGATAACTTGTTTGATTGGCTTTTTATTCCTAGATACACCTTATTTGTACTTGGCGATGCTAGTTGGTAATATCGTACTTGCGATTTTGTCCACGTATAACAGCCCGAGCTACAATGCGATGATTAAGGAAAGTATTACTGAAGATTATATCGAGACGCACTTTTCACGTTTTACACTGGCGAAGGAAATTTTCTCGATTGCCTCGCCAAGTATCGGTGTGTTAGTCTGGCAGTTGTTCGGCTTAAAAGTTTCTTACCTGTTTAATGCGGCAACGTTTCTGTTCTCGGCTTTCATCTCTAGTAAAATCGTGATTCAGCTACCACCCAAAGAAAAAAAGAAAAAAGAGTCGGTATTCAAGCAAATTACAGAGGGTTTGCAGTATATGTTCAAGCACAAAACGATTATGTATCTGTTAATTATTTCGGCGATGGTGAATTTCTTTTTGAGTGGCTATAACTTAAGTATGCCTTATTTAAATAACTATTTTGCAAAAGAGATGAGCAACTTTTTCGGCGCAGCGTTAATTGCTGAATCGGTGGGAGCGATTGTCTTTTCAGCTGTGAATACCAAACTTTCAAAAGAGAAGAAAAAAGAAGTTTCGCAAAATAAAATGTTATTATTCTTAGTTTTGTGTGGCTTATCAATTGCACTTTTACCTTTGCAAGATGCTGTATTCAAAAATGCTTATCTATCATTGGTGCCATTTGCTTTGATGGGTGGTTTCTTAACTATGTTTAATATCCAGTTCTTTACGATTGTTCAAAAGAGTGTCGATAGTGAATATGTTGGAAGAGTGTACTCTGTTATTTTTACAATTGCCATTCTCTTTATGCCAGTCGGATCGATTGTATTTGGCTTTATCTTAAATCCAGCCAATCTGCTTGTGATGCTGATTTGTGGCATTGGCGTCATCCTTTCAGTGGTCTTATACAAGCTGCTGATGCTAGGTAAATAATCATGAAAAGTACCGTCAAGTAAGGGTTTCTTGCTTGGCGTATTTTTTGCTTTCAATCGGTGGGTGAAAAGAACGGTTTATATATCAAATTCTATAAAAAGGTATAAAATATTCCATTTTAATTGATTTCGAGTTATAATGTAAATATAAATAAATAGAAAAAGGTGTTTTTTATGCCCATTCAAAAAATTAAAACAATCACTATTGAAAATTTTAAAAATGTAAAGTATGGTGAAATTTTATTTGTTGGTAAAGATGATTATATTAATGTTACAGGAATATATGGCCAAAATGGATCAGGAAAGACAGCTGTAGTGGATTGTTTTTCCATCTTAAAAAAAATCTTTACTAGTCGAACTCTGCCTAATTCATTTTCAGGAATGTTATCTTATGAGAATGACGCACGGATAACATTAGTTGTTGATTGTTTAGGTGAAAGAGAAAATACGTATTTTGTAAGGCTGAAGAGAACGCAAGATGATAAGATTTTTATTGCAGAAGAAAAGCTAACAACGAAGTGGCACAAAAAAGGAGCACAAGCAAGAGTGTTATTCCATTATCATTATGAAGATGAAAAAATTATTACTACAAATAAATCAAAAGAGTCGTTGGCTAGCCTTGATGCATTGAAAATTATTAAAGATATCAGTATAACACAACAATGTAGCTTTTTATTTTTTGATAATTTTAGGAAAATTGTCCATGAACATCGAAAATTTTTAGAACATTATCAAGTTTTAGAACAGTTTCGCTTACTAGGTAATAATATCTTTATTTATACTAGTGAGTATTCTGGTTTGATTGGTGCAAATATTTTAGCACCTGTGGGAATGAGCACTACTGCAAGTCTTTTACCATTTAATCTAGATTATCATGGAAATTTTGTGCCTATTGATATTGTACCTATTTATGAAAATGTTATTGAACAATTGAATATTATTTTACCAGAGATTATTCCTGGATTGAATTTAGAAATGATTCAAAGAGAAAATAGAGTCCATAATAATGCAGAAGAAGTACGCTTAGAATTTATTGCTAAGCGTGACAATCAACGTTTCTCATTGAGTTATGAATCGGATGGTATCAAAAAAATTATTGGTTTGGTACTGTTTTTGGTTGAAGTGTATAATCGTCCAGATGCTATTGCGGTCATTGATGAGTTTGACTCAGGAATTTTTGAATATCTACTAGGTGAATTATTGGAGATGATGCAGACAGGTTCAAAAGGTCAGCTTATTTTTACTTCACATAATTTAAGAATTTTAGAAATGCTACCTACGCAATGTATCATCTTTTCAACCATTAATCCGTCTCGTCGCTATATTCGCTTAAAAGGTGTGAAACCAAGTAATAATTTACGTGACTTTTACTTGCGCACAATCCAGTTAGGAGGTCAGGAAGAAGAGCTATATGAGGGAAAACCGACTTCTAGAATTAGATTGGCGTTCTTGAAAGCTGGTGAGCACCGTGCCTAAAAAGAAGAAAGTTATTTTATTTATTGTTGAAGGGATTACGGATCAAATCGTTTTTCAAGAGTTTTTTGATCAAATAGTGAATAAGAATCATTTTGTTGTAAAGGTTGTAAATGGGGATATTTTTACAGATAAAAAATATGAATCATTAACCCCAAAGGCAATTATAGGATTATTAATGAAAATGATTCGTAAACAAACAAAATTTATCCCAAATGATATTATTTTCATTGCACAATTAGTCGATACGGATGGTATATTTATCCCAGAGAGTCATTATGAAGTCGACGAGAATAAAGATTACAAGGATAGAACTTACAACTATGATTTAGAGCAGAAAAAAGTATATGTTCAATCTAGTCGACATTTATTAAGTTTGCAAGATAACTGGCGTAAAAAGAAAAAATTAGTTCTATCACTTGTCAAACCAATAACATATAGTAGTGTTAAAATTCCTTACTTCATCTTTTATAATTCGTTAAATCTAGAACATGTGATTGCCGATGAAATTGTTGAGAATAAAGATAAACAAATTGTAGCCTTAAAATTCATTGAAACTTTATCAGATAATGTTCAGCAATTTATCCAATTTTTTGAAGATAAGATATGTGCGGAAACTTATCAAGACTCATGGAATGAAGAGCTACTATCACAAAACTGGTATGAAAGTAAATCAAATATAAAATTTCTAATTAACCAAGTCCTCTCTTTAGAAAAGTAATCCCCCCTGGCAGCTGTTGGTGAAATGGCTGCTTTTTTTGTTATGCTTTGGCTGTTTTCAGAAAAGTCTTACCAAACATACGAGCGGCTAGTTTTATGTTTAAGCAGATTTGGCCTAAAGCAAGCAAAAAACCTTAAACGAACTAAAATAGCTGAAATCGAAAAATAACCGTTTAAAACTGGATATTCATTTGTTTTCTGACTGCAAAAAAGGTATAATATCTATGTACGCCTTAAAAAGAATTGAGGATGAAAATGAAACAAAAAATTTTCTTACAAAGTGAATTTATGACACTTGGGCAGCTATTAAAAGAAGCCAATATTATCGCAAGTGGCGGACAGGCTAAATGGTATTTGGCGGAAAATGCGGTGTATGTCGATGGTGAGTTAGAAAACCGCCGTGGCCGCAAGCTGTATGCCGGAATGATGGTCGAAACAAGCGAAGGGACGTTCTTTATCAGCGCACCTGAGAAAAATGAGGAAGCAGATCATGTTTCTGAATAAACTACAATTAAAGCATTTTCGCAATTATGAGGAATTAAGTTTAGATTTCAAGAAGAATTTAGTGATTTTTTTGGGAGATAATGCGCAGGGCAAGACCAATATTTTAGAAAGTATTTATTGCCTGGCACTTACCAAAAGTCATCGTACCAACAACGAGCAAGAGTTGATTTCCTTTGAGGGCGATCAGGCTTATTTATTTGGTGAGGTCAAAAAAGGACACCAGCAGATTCCTTTAGAGTTATTTTTAACCAAGAAGGGCCGCAAATGCAAGGTCAATCATATCGAACAAAAACTTTTAAGCAGCTATATCGGACAAATGAATGTGATTTTATTTGCCCCAGAAGATCTTTCTCTAGTCAAGGGCAGTCCTCAAGTTCGCCGCAAGTTTCTCGATATGGAGATTGGCCAGATGAATCGGGTCTATTTATATGAGTTGCAACAGTATCAAAAAATCTTAAAGCAGCGCAATCAATATTTGAAACAGGCAGCCATCAATCAGAAATTTGATGC
>JAEWFE010000227.1 GCA_023389005.1 Bacillota bacterium | reverse complement strand
CTATGCAGGGGCTGTTAATATGTGTGAATTATAGTTCTATAAAAATATTCAGTTGATTTTTTTAATTATTATCTCTTTATAAAAATCTTCCACTTTTTCTGTATCTATCATACCTGTGCCGGCAAATTGAGCGTTCGACATACCACAAGCCATTGCATATTTTAAGCAATCAGTAGTGTCTAGATGTCTATCTAAGCCATATGCAAATCCGCCTACAGAAGAGTCTCCAGATCCTGTGGTACTTACTATTTCAATCTTTGGAATAGTAATGTCATAAATTGTGTTGTCGATTTTTGCAATTCCTCCTTCGCCACCACAAGAAATCAAAATATTTTTAATGCCCTTAAATTTTTCAAAATCCAAGTTTTTCAATAATTCATTTTTTGAATTAATGGATTTATTAATTAATTCCGCATATTCATGAATATTAGGTTTGATAAAGTCTGGAAGATATTCTTGTTGAGATAATAAAGTCTTAAGTTTATCACCTGAAATATCTAAAAGAATAGGGATTGTCTTAGATATATTTTCACGAATATATTTAATCATTTGAATGTAAACTGTATTATTTGGATTATTTACTGAACCATTGATTGATATAACGGTTACATTATTTTGCTTACAAAATATTTTTAAATCTTCTAATAATTGTTCAATCTTTTCATCGGAAATATGTGGTCCTGCTTCGACGATTTCAGTATGAGTGTTATTATCGTGCATAATGGTTATGGCGCTACGAGTCTCTTCATCTACTTCAATCATTTCTAAATTAAAAAGTTCTTCAGATTGTAAAGTTTTTCTTACAAAATTTCCCCAATCACCTCCAAGAAATCCAAAAAGTGTAACGTTACTTCCTAATAAACTACTTGTTCTGCCAGCATTGATACCTTTTCCACCAATAGATTTGACAGGGGCGGGTACTCTGTTATGTTTTCCGCTGCTAAAAGTTTCAGTGATATAGTTTAAATCGAGTGAGGGATTCATTGTTATAGTAATAATCATCGTATCGGCTCCTTAATAATTTGTGTGAATTTGGAATATTTATTAAATTTTGTTATATCAATAGTATTATCTGTAATAAGTCCGTCAAAATTTGAGAGATTTTCAAATGTATATATATCACTTCTTCCTAGTTTAGAAGCATCTGCCACAATGTATTTTTTTTGAGATTGTCTTAATGCAGCTAACTGTATACCGCCTTCCAAATATTGGGCGGTAGTGACATTATTTTCAAAAACGCCATTTGTCGAGGCAAAAGAATAATTAATATTGATATTTTCAAGAGATTTTTCTGCTGTTGCTCCAACAAATTCCTCGGTTATAGGTGAAAATTCGCCACCTGTTAGCATTAAGCGATAATTGGTTTTTTCTTTTAAATAAAGAAAAGCAATTAAACTGTTTGTGATGATAAACAGCTCTCTCTTTTTTATGTAAGGTAGAGAGTGGAAAATGGTTGTTCCAGCACCAAGATAAACAGTAGAATTTTCAGTGATAATTGAATTAATAATACTCCCGATATATTTCTTCTGACTGACATTTACATCTATTTTTTCTTTAGTTGAAAGTTCTTTGGCTAAAAAATTAATTTTTTCAACGCCACCGTATAACCTATTTACTTTTCCTTCTTTATCTAATTCAGAGATATCTCTTCTAATTGTCATTTCAGATACATCAAGGATAGAGGCAATTTCGGAATTTGTTAGATACTCAGATTCATTAACTAATTCTAGGATTCGCTCTTGTCTCTCTTTTTTTAACATGTAGTATTCCCTCCTTTTAAAGATTGTTCGACTTTGTTCAAGTTAATTATATTTATAAATGACAGATATTTCAAGAACTAATTATAATTTTTGAAATTATTGAAATAAAAACTTCGTAAACGCTTGCTTTTTTTTTTTTTTTGTTAATATGTGTTCGTGGATGTCTGATACAAACAAAGTTTAACAAAAGAAGGTGTTTAATGATATGGAATTCTATGAAATGTTTAAAGAAGAATTGGTTTCTATAAATGTAGAAGTTGATTCTGAAGAACAATTATTTTCATATGTAGCAAAAAAGCTGAAAGAAGGGAGGTATGTTAAGGATTCTTATTTAGAAGGTATAACAAAAAGAGAGGAGGAATTTCCAACAGGATTAATCACCAAAAATCTAAATATCGCTCTTCCCCATTCTGATCCAGAACACATTAGGGAACCATTTATATATGTAGTAAGAATCAATAATGATGTGACTGTTAAACAAATGGGTGATAATCAAGAAATGAAAGTCAAGGATTTCTTTTTCCTTGGTATCAAAGAACCTTCTGGACAGGTTGGTGTATTGCAATCATTAATGAATTTATTTATGAATGATGACTTTGTAAAAGAGTATATCGAAGCGCAAAGTCAGGAAGAAATTTTTAATACGATAAAAAAATATTTTAAATAATTGGAGTGATTAGTTATGAAAAAAAGATTAATCGTAGCATGCGGTAGTGGGGTTGCAACCAGTCAAACAATTGCAAGTAAAATTCAAAGTAAGTTTGAAGAAGATGGTATTAACTTTCCAGTAGATGCCGTAGATTATAAATCAATTCAAAATGAATTACCTACAGCAGGAATTTACGTATATGTAGCTCAACCAGATAGTGAAGTGTTGGCGAAAGCTGAAGAATTAGGAGTACATGTTTTTCCAGGGATTCCTTTCTTAACAGGAATGGGCATGGATGATATTTATCAACAAATTACTGAATTAGTTAAGTAGGTGAGAACTATGGAAATCTTTCAAAATGTGATTAATTATATCTTAAATTTGGGTTCTGCGATTTTCGTTCCGCTAATTATTATGATTTTAGGATTATTAGCAGGAATGAAATTTAAGAAAGCATTTATGTCAGCGATTACACTAGGTATTGCCTTTAGTGGTATGTCAATGGTTATCAACTATATGGGTAATGCGGTTAGTCCTGCATCTGAAGCACTAGCTAAAAATACAGGTATCCACTTACCAGCGCTAGATTTAGGATGGACTGGTGCGGCAAGTATTACATGGTCATGGGCGTATGCTTTTGTGTTTTTCGCTGTTACATTAGGTGTTAATTTCGTTATGTTGATTTTCAACTTAACAAAAACATTGAATGTGGATATGTGGAATGTTTGGGGAAAAGCTTTGACTGCTTATCTTGTATACTATGTTTCTGGTAGTTTAATTGCTGGTTTTGCAGCTGCAGCTATTCAAGTAGTTTTAGAATTGAAGTTAGGGGACATGTTCCAACGCCATATTCAAGACTTAACAGGAATTCCGTTAGTTACAGTAACTCACTTTATGACTTCTGCAGCAGTGTTCCTATTCCCATTTAACTGGTTGATGGATAAGATTCCGTTTTTCAATAAACGCGCAGATACAAATGCTTTAAAACAAAAAATTGGTATCTTCTCTGAAAACTCTGTAATGGGATTCATTATTGGTTTAGGATTAGGTTTTGCAGCCGCTTATGGTGTTTCAGGATCATTAAACCTAGCTATTCAAGTTGCAACAGCTCTATCACTATTCCCAATGATTTCTAAGATGTTTATGCAATCATTGTCTCCTTTAGCCGATGCAATGTCAGAATTTATGAAGAAACGTTTCAAAGATCGTGAAGTATATATCGGTTTAGACTGGCCAATCTTAGCTGGACGTTCTGAAGTTTGGGTATGTGCAATTTTAATGGTTCCAGTATTCTTAGGATATGCTGTTATTTTACCAGGGAACCAAGTATTACCTTTAGCAGGTATCATTAACTACTCAATTGCTGTTGGTGGTTTGCTATTAACTGGTGGTAACTTAGCACGTATGTTAGTTTTAGGTATTATTTCAATGCCAATTTATCTATACGGTGCAACTTATTTGGCTCCAATTTTAAGTGGATTAGCAGAAAAAACAGGTGCTGTAGAAGGATTTAAGAAAGGTTCATTAATTACATGGTCATCTATTGAAGGTCCTGAATATCGTATTATGTTTGCTGAAATGTTTAATAAGAATATTTTTGCAATTGTAGGTATGATAGTATTCCTTGTATTGTTCGTATTGTTATATCGTTATATGACATCTGTTAAAGTTCCTAGTGAACGTTATGAAGAATTAAAGAAATAAATTAATGAGGTGAGAGAAATGAGTAAAGGAAAGAAGTTTGAAGTTGAGAAATTAAAATGGATATTCTTGTTATTCATTTCTCTCTTGATATTTTTAGTTGCTTTATATACTCGTATTTACATATTGAATCTTGTAGTAATTTTGTTGGCGCTCTACATCTATAAAAATGGTGATGCAGTAATGTTTAAAGAGTATAACGAACGGCAAAGAAAGAAAATTGAAGAAGGAAGAGTAATTCGTGAAGCAACTAAGGAAATTATACAAACCAGAAAATTTTTAAATAAAAAGTAGGAGGATGTAAAAATGTCAGATGGTAGAATGATTTTTGAAAGAGAAAGAGAAGATTTAGCACATATTGTGAGAGTGATTTTCCAACGAAAGAATACTAATGTCGCTGGTGGAAACTTTTCATTCAAAACAACTGATAAAGATGGTAAAGAATATATCATTATGACACCAACTATGATGTCTGAAGCATATCTAGGAGAATTATCACCTGCACAGATTCTTGTTGTTGAGCCTCATACCAGAAAAATTATTGATGGTGTAGGTAAATTGACGCGTGAAATTAATATGCACGAAGCAATTTATGATGCTAATCCAGAAATTCGTGCAGTCTTACATGCACATGCTCCAAATGCAATGTTTTGGGCAACTAGTGGATTACCAATGCCTAACTTAACTGAAGCTACTCAAAAAATTGCCGGAGTTCCTGTTATGCCTTTTGAACCAAACTGTTCTGAAGAGTTAGCGGAAATTACTAGTACTTATGTTAAAGAGCATGATTTAAAATTACCTCATATGTTATTACTTGATTCACACGGCGTATTAATTAATGCTGGGGGCGAATCAGGTATAGAAGCAATTCACAAAGCATTACAAATTCTTGATACAGTAGAATGGAATGCGGAAATCGCTTATAAACAAGCAATTTTCCAAGCAGTAGGGTTACTTGATGGATTCTATTCTAAGGGTGAAAAAGTGGGTACATTAGAGGATTTAAAAAATAAGAAAGTCATTTATAATACAGCTAAAATTGCTGCTGGTGGAGATTAATTATAAGTTGGAATTGGAAAAAGGACTGAGAGTTTTTTGAAGCTCTTAGTCTTTTTTTGCAAGAATGCGTTTTCTTAAAAGTGTTTGAGAATACTTTGATGCTTTGATATACTTGACCCATGGAGGCGTTTATTGATGCGAATAGAGGATATTTATAACGCTATATGTGATTCGAAAAGTATTTCTCAAGACAATATTAGAGAGATTAAAAATGTTGCGTATACAGCTGATGATATTTCCGCGCAAACTGGTTACATGAGAACAGCTGTAAGCTCTGATTTAAATCAATTAGTTAAAGAGAAGAGAGTTATTAAAATTAAATCTCGCCCAACATATTATATTTCCAAAAATATCTTTGCGGATTTATTAGATATTAATTGTTTGTCAGAAGTTTATAAATCGTTTGATGATTTGTCTCAAGCGATTTCGGATTGTTTAGAGAAAAAAGAAAAATATGAGCAAGCATTAACATTAAATCCGTTCATGAAGATGATTGGTTATAATGGTAGTTTGAAAAAATTGATTAGTAAATTGACTGCAGCAGTATTATATCCGCCAAATGGATTGAATATATTCTTATCAGGAGAATCTGGAGTGGGAAAAACATTTCTTGCGGAGACACTTCATAAATATTATGAAACTAAATCCCAAAGTAAAGTGCCATTTATATACTTTAATTGTGCTGAGTATTATAATAATCCAGAGCTATTAACAGCCCATTTATTTGGATATAAAAAGGGAAGTTTTACAGGTGCAGATGGAGATAGTAAAGGGATAATAGAGTTGGCTGACGGAGGATTCTTGTTTTTAGATGAAGTACATCGACTATCGAGTGAAGGTCAAGAAAAATTATTCACAGTATTAGATAAAAAATACTTTACCAAACTTGGAGATGCAGAGACAAAGAATTATGTAGATGTACGATTTATTTTTGCGTCTACAGAAGATATGAAACAGAATTTCTTGAAAACTTTTTTACGCAGAGTCCCGGTTGTAGTCGAGATTCCAAAGTTATCTCAAAGATCAATTGTTGAAAAGTTACAACTTATTGTACTTTTCTTTTATTTAGAATCTAGAAGAATTGATAAAAATATTTACCTAAGTTATGACATATTAAAAATGTTATGTTTTGCTCAATTTGATGCGAATGTCGGAGAACTAAAATCGGAAATTCAATTTCTAACAGCGGAAGCCTATTTGGAATATTATGATATACAAACCGATGAGATTAAGATTCAAGATACTGAACACGAACTCAATACTGAAACAGAGACTAAGGTGGAGGAATTAATTTCCTTCAATAATCGAGTTTCGATGCAAGGACTTAAAATCGAAAAAAGAAGAAGTATTCAGGATATATTGCATCAACTGGATGTGATACCGAGAAAAAACGATATTTTTTATGATTCGCTATACAATGAATATATTGCTATTCAAAAATCAAATTTATCAACTAGAGATAAAATTTTGATTATGAAAAATAAAATAGGACAGCTTTACAGTATGGATTTATTCAACAGAGAGGGCCAAACGAATCTTTTAGATATGGATAATACTGAATCTATGATAGTTATTCAATTGTGTGAGTATATAAAAAGTGAGTTTCAGTTAGATATTGATTCAAGAACTAGGGATATAATCAAAAATCATGTTATATTGCTTAATCGCGAGCATTTAAAGTCTTATGAAAGTTTGATAAAAGATATGAATCATGTTTATCCTGAAAATATGATTCGTTATACAAAAGTTAAAAATTTGGTAGACTATCTTTCTGAACTGTTAGGCCAAACTTTACCTACAACTGAGTTAGTTTATTTTGATTTATTGATTGATAAAATTGATTTGTCCAATTCCTCAACTAAGGAGAACAATCATTGTGGGGTAGTGGTTATTGCTCACGGATCAAAAACTGCAAGCAGTATGGTTGAATATACCAATATATTATTTTCTAGAAATGTGATGCGTGCGATTGATATGCCGATAAATCAAACAGTAGATGAGACATTAGATTGTTTGAGAAGATTAATTAAAGAGAGCAAGTTCCAAAAATTGATTCTGATAGTAGATATAGGTTCTTTAGTATATTTCGGAAGTGTTATTAGTAAAGAATTCGATATAGAAGTACTTTTGATATGTGATATGAATTTGTTAACGTTATTAGAGCTTTCAAGAGAAATAATCTATGAGAGCGATGAATTTGACTATTTATTTCCCATTTTGAAAGAGAAAAAACAAAATATCCACTTGTATAAAAG
>JAEWFE010000117.1 GCA_023389005.1 Bacillota bacterium | reverse complement strand
ACCTTGTAGAAGACTATAATTCAGGGTAAGGTTTTTCCCTTTCATTTCTGTCATCCTTCCATCAAATCTATTTGCAAAAATATTACTGAAAACTTACAGCAATGACAAAAATTATACCATACAATCTTAACCATTTGCAAAGGAAAAATCATATTTATTCTTCTTTCATGACGGCCAGACATTCATCTTGCCTTTTCAACAACGCGAACCATTCTAATGCTGACAACAAAATAAAGAAAGTAACGATTTTCCACTAATAAAACAATCACTTTTAGACAAAAACTTCCATTCATTATATGACAGCTATCATAACATTTTTTTCTTCTACAAAAATGTTATACTGGGAGGAGAGTTATTTAGGATTATTGAAATTTAAAAGACAGTTGGAAAAATGAATCGATAAGAAAAAGATTCGTTCAAATCAGTACAGGCGGTGAAACATGAAGAAAAAAAGAATCATATGGGTGATATTCCTCATTGCCTTTTTGGGCGGCTATTTTATTTACAATCATGGGGAAAAAAATACAATCTATATCACAAATCACACAAATTTATCCTTTGCTGATATGAGGGTAAAGTTTCGTGGGAATGTCAATCAAAGCTTCCAAGCAAAGAAAAAGATAAAGATACCGAAAAATTTTACTGGTCAGATTACGCTTCAAATCAAGAATAAAAATTCAACCAAAGCGCACTATATTTCTGGTTATTATGAATATGCTTTTCAAAAAACATTTAGCGTTTACATCAGTCAAAATACTAACAATCAGCTTACAGTAAAAATCAAAGAATAAGCACGATGCATAAAGAAACACCACTTAATCTTACTTGATGAGGTGGCGTTATTTAGCATTCATTATTGTAAAACTCGATTTAAATATCATAACTGTAAAACATATAGAAGTCTTTCAAAAAAATCACTTTGAAAGCAAAAAAAAATACACCAGTCAATACTGATGTAATCAATCAGACACATGGAAAGACATGCTTAGTGCTGCTTCCTTCCAGACCTGACACGCTTCACAAGCTTCCCATTGTCCTAGCCATAACGGCAAAACCTATTATATACTATTTTCTGGTGAATGACTAGCCTTTTTTCGTAATTTTTTTGCTTCTCTTAGCTTTTTAAAAAATTGTGATAATAACTGGCCACATTCCTCAGCTAAAATCCCTGATTCGACATAGCTCCAATGATTAAAGCGTTCATCGGTAGCAATATTTAATAAAGAACCACATGCCCCACCTTTTGGATCAAATGCCCCGAAATAGATTTCTTCAACACGGGCTAACTGAAGGGCTCCACTACACATCACACAAGGCTCTAAAGTCACAAATAATTGACTGTTCTCTAAACGCCAACTGCCGACCTTTTCACAAGCCTCTTGAATAGCAAACATCTCTGCATGGGCTGCAGCTTGTTGCGTAGATTCTCTTTGATTATGTCCGCGCCCTATGATTTCACCTTGATAAACCACGACCGCTCCGATGGGAACTTCTGCCATTTGTTCCGCTTTTTTCGCTTCTTTGATGGCTTCTTTCATGAAATACTCTTTTTGTTCTTGGGTCAGACTGCTCCTTTTTTCCATCTTCTCATCCTAACTTCTTATAAGAAAAGTCCCAAGAGCATTTCTTGAGACTAACTGTACTAGTATTTGATTTTGATTTGTTTAATGACCGAACCTACTTTATCTTTGGCTTGGCTAGTCGCATTTTTAACTGATTCGCCATAAGTAGATAACTGTGCCTGGCTTTCACCAATTTTTTTACCGATATTGATTAACGACTCAATATCTTTATCACTTAGACGGTCCACCATATCGCCAACAAAAGCATTGCCATTTAACTTATCGTCCACAAACTTTTTCACTTTTTTGCGGTTTTGAACTTTTTTAACCTTTGTGATCACTTTATCTGCCACAATCACCGAAGTAATTACCCCAGCTACTAAAGTGGTGCTGATACCTAATGCAATTTTTGTAGATGTTTTCATAACCTTCACTCCAATTCACATTTTTCTTTATTATAACACAATTAGAAAACATTTTCACTGGATAAACAATTATTTTATTACCAGTCATCAAAAATGTCTTTTAGTTGTCGCGATTGTTATTTCCAAAAAGAATAAATAAACGTAATAATTGAAGTAAGGTACTCACTGCAGCAGCCACATAAGTTAAAGCAGCGGCGGTTAAGACTTTTTTCACCATAGGCAATTCATCTTCAGCCAATAAGCCACCTTCACTTAAAATTTGAATCGCTCTTCTTGAAGCATCAAATTCGACAGGCAACGTGACTAATTGGAAAATAAAGACTAACGCAAATGCAATTAAGCCTAAGTTAATCAAAAATTGCCCACGTAATAAAATCCCGATTAAAATCAATGGGATGGACAAAGTTGAACCAATATTGACAATCGGTACAATACCTGCTCGCAAACGCAATGGAAAATAATTTTTCGCATCTTGTACAGCATGACCACATTCATGAGCAGCCACACCAATTGCCGCAACAGAAGTCGATTGCGCTGTAGCTTGGGATAAACTCAACATCTTAGTTTGGGCATTATAATTATCAGTCAAATCGCCCGCAATCCCTTGAACACCCACATTATGAATACCTTGACTTTGTAAGATATACTGAGCAGCTTGCGTCCCGGTGACACCTTTTTTACTCAAAACTTCATCATATTTACGGTAAGTACTATTCACATAAGCCGAAGCCGCCATGGATAGCATAATTCCGATAATCACTAAAATATAGGTGGGATCAAAGAAAAACCCCATCGGATACATTCCATACATTCCTTTCACCTCGTATCAATTTTCAAGAATAGTTTACCAAAAAAGTATGAAAAATTTGTAAACAGCTTTTGAAAGATTATAGTTTCTTCACAAATTCTGATTTTAATTTCATCGCACCAAAGCCATCAACTTTGCAGTCAATGTTATGGTCGCCTTCTACTAAGCGAATGTTTTTGACCTTAGTTCCTTGTTTAATCGCGCCACTAG
Source organism: Bacillota bacterium (assembly GCA_023389005.1). Lineage (GTDB taxonomy): Bacteria > Bacillota > Bacilli > Lactobacillales > Enterococcaceae > Enterococcus_E. Next base: position 2,036 of record JAEWFE010000117.1, on the reverse strand, counting down.
CCCCTTTGACTTTTAAATCCTTAATCACAGTGACTGTATCGCCATCTTGTAATTGATTGCCATTTGCATCAAGGACGACTAAGCCTTCTTCTTGGACTTGATCTTCTGGTGACCATTCATGACCGCATTCAGGGCAAATCAATAACCCACGATCCTCATAAGTATATTCTGATTGACACATTGGACATTTTGGTAAAGCCATAAATTCCTCCTAAAATTGTTTTATTTTATTTTTCCTAATTTCTAATATACTTGAAAACAGGGTGACTTGCAAAGAAAATTTATTTCTGACTTAAATTCTTTACGTTATCTAATCTGCCTATCTATAACCCTTTTGCTACTTCTGCTGGTAACTGTTATACGAGATTTTGACACTTGTGACCTCTAAAATAGTCTATCAAGGTTGATATAACAAGCAAAAATCTGTCAAATTTACCTTTCATTTTTGTTGCATGTGCTTTATTCAAAAACATTTGACCGCATAGACAAAACCCTTTCTGCCACTTTAGTCACTGTATTTTTGGGCGTTTTTTGAATCAGCGGTTAAATAAAAGGCATAACCAAAATCATCACGTTGAATGGTTCGCTCGTCGCATTTGTTGAATAGTTTTGGGCTTTCGGGATATAAAATAAGCGTTTACATTTCTGGTTTATGATTTTTAGCAATTTTTTGCATAAAAGAAAACAGTCGATTTCCACTGGCAATAGATATGTCGTATATAACTAAATTTTTAGTTGATTGATAAAATCTTCTTTAGAAATTTTTATTCCTAGTTCATTATGAAAATTTCGTAGTGTACTATATTTATACGGATTTAATGTTCTAAATTTTACATTCTCTCCTTTTTCAATTTTTGAACAAATTTGAATATATTTATTAACATAATTTTTAACACGGGAGAAAATACGATTTGAATTTTTTAGATAGAATCTTTTTTCATTCGGATCTTTAAAATGATATATTCTTGAATTATCAATGTGCTTTTCTTTTATAATAGTTAATTTACTAAAATCCAAAGCTTTTAAACATATTTTCCCATCATAACGTCTATAAGTCGTATAAGGAAATAAATGTCTTGCACTTCTAAGGTTTTCAGAAATACCAGATCGTAGAGGGATTGCAATTAATAAATTATTAATATCAAGAATCATCACACCATGACCACGTTCATTATCTTTTTGAAATTCATCTAAATTCTGATAAGTATCAAAGTAGTCTTGAGTTAGTAGATGAAAATATAGACTATTTTTATTAATTTTTGACATAAATTATACCTCTATAAATACAAAAAAAGGGTCTTTCTTTTTAGAGTCGCGACCCTTACGACTTCATCAACTTGAGAGTATTATCTTTTTTCAGTCGGTATTACTCTCCGACTACCTCTGTATATATTATACCAAAAGTGGTGTCAATTTCAAACATTATAAATTATATAACAGACAAGAAAATTTATTTCCGACTGAAATTCTTCACGTTATCTAATCTGCCTATCTATAACCCTTTTGCTACTTCTGCTGGTAACTGTTATAAAAAGAAGGCCAAGTAGCGACTTTTTCTACTTGACCTCAATCACTTTATTTACGTAAATCATCTAGGAATTCCGTTTTGCTAATCGTTTTTTCGTCTTTCATCTTGATAATTTTGGCAGGACTACCCGCAACTACCGCACCAGCTGGCACATCTTCAGTTACGACAGCACCCGCAGCAACCACTGCACCTTCACCAATGCGCACACCTTCTAGTACAACTGCATTGGCGCCGACTAACACATTGTCTTCCACAATCACTGGACTTGCTGAAGGTGGTTCTAAGACGCCGGCCAACACAGCACCCGCACCGATATGGGCACGTTTGCCTACTGTCGCGCGGGCACCTAAAATGGCACCCATATCAATCATGGTCTCTTCACCTACTACGGCACCAATATTAATCACGGCGCCCATCATGACGACAGCATTTTTTCCGATAACAGCTTGGTCACGGATAAACGCACCTGGTTCAATTCGAGCGTCCACTTTGGTTAAGTCTAATAGTG
>JAEWFE010000106.1 GCA_023389005.1 Bacillota bacterium | reverse complement strand
TTGATTGGCGAACCTTATGAAAAGAGCTTATGCCAAAAAGATTCATGTTTTTTGGGTGTAGGCTCTTTTGTGTTTGATGGATATTTTTCAGCAATATCAATGATCGCTTCGTTGACTGCCTGACTATCCACGATTAACAAGCCGATACTATCCTCATTACAAGGCTGACTTGACTCGGTTATGGTAAAAGGAATTTGTGCTTGGCTGAGAATAGTCAGATAAGTGGTTTGCAAGCTTTCGGGTAAATTCGCATTTAATAACACTTTGTAGCCCTTAAATTCTGCCAAGTGGTCTTTTAGAGTTGCTTGTAGTTTAGGGTTTTGCATTTCACTTTTGGTCATAGAAAGTAAGCAACGTTCTCTAAAAGTGCCTAAATATTTGGCTTGTTCTTCGGGATTGATTTTGGGCGTACCATACATGGATTTATCTAAATGTTGCTGCAAAGAATCGCTCATATTATTCCTTCCTTTCGTTTTTTTCTTATTGTAACAAAAGCGCTTCAAGTCGTCAAAACAGTCAGATGAGGCAAATCGTGATAGAATAAGTGTGAGGTGATGAAAATGAAATTAACTTTAACACCAGAAGCAATCGAAAAATTACAAGCGAAAATGCAAGACGGTGATTATATCTTGCTTGACTATGAAGATGCGACGGGACCTTTTGTCGATAGTGCTGCCAGTTGTCAATTATATTCAAGTTTTCGTTTCTTGTTTGTCCCAGGTGACTTTGACCAAGAAAAATTAGCGGTCTATGATCATGTGCACGAAACCCCGCTTGGCAAAGTTTATATGAAGTCAAGATCGGAAATGTTATTAGATGAAGAAGTTCGAGTGGTAGTTGAACCTGTCTATCATGCCTTGCAATTACGTTCAGATAGTGGCATTTTAGCCAACAATATCGAAGCTAGACGGATTAACCCTGCCGATTATGAAGGCAAAACGAATACTGGGACCTCTTCTTGCTAAATGATTGTCTTTAACAAAAAAAGTTTTTGCAATCATTTGCTAAACGATAAAACCAAAAGCCGAGTACGAAAAGAATGGGAAAAAACGTACTCGGCTTTACTAATTATGGAAGATGGTCAATGAGAATAGGAAAACCATCTAAATATTACATACACTAGAAAAGAATCTAGCGTAGATACCTAATTTTGGACTAATTTCAAAAAACGTTGTGGCAATCTCTGACATACCAAAAATCCGATACCTGCAGAACACACTGCTTTAATCATATCTGGTAGTAAGAAGTTCACACAACCGGCGATGAAGGCTTGATTTAAAGGCATGCCGGTCGCAAATTTTAACCAGATGCTACCAACGATTAAGGTAGTGGCAAACCCGAGTACATTGGCAACTAGTACCGTCACAAAGCTCTTTGGATTGATTTGGATGATGGTTCCGATGATAAATGCGCAGAGTACAAATCCCCATAGATATCCTCCAGATGGACCAAAAAGGACACCTACACCAGCCGAACCACCGGCATAGACGGGTAGACCAATCGCACCTAAAACAAGATAGATAATGACCGCTAGACTACCTACTTTACGTCCTAAAATCGTGGCAGTTAAACCAACAATAAAGGTTTGTAGCGTTAAGGGAACAATTGGCAAGGGAATGGTAAATTGCGCAAACACAGCAATCACTGCGGCGAAAATTGCTGCGACCAATTGTTTTTGTAATCGAATATTTTGCATATAAATTCTCCTTTTAATTAGGTTAACCATATTTTTATTTATAGTTAACTTGCTTAGATTATAACACCATGTTTACCAAAATGCAAATGCAGGTTAACGAAAATTAAGACAAAAATCATGCACTCTAGCATGACATTGGAGTTCTGTTAAGATTTTAAAAAGAGCCTAGACCCCTTTTAAATAAAGGATTCTACGCTCTTTCGTATTATTCCCACTCGATACTCTCATTTCATATTCTAAGCATGTATGTTAAGTTTTGTGAACTCTGGTATAGCTATTATTTGTATTATCCTATTTCGATAGAGTATCAGATTTCCTGTTGCCAATGTGTTGCCATAGTGCTTCTTTATTTCTGTTTAGAATAAATCTGAATGTGTCCCTGTCCGAAACAAGAAAAGTTCAAGTTCATCTTGATCCACTCTGTAGACTAACAGCCAGTCCGGTTCAACATGACATTCCCTGAATCCTCGATAATCTCCGGTTAATGCATGATCACGATACTTCTCGTCCAGTTTTTCTTCTGCGGCAAGTGTATTGATTACATTACGCAGATTATCAATCTTAAGACCTCGTTTCTTTACAAGTTTCAAATCCTTCTTAAATCTTTTAGATGGAACGATATCAAGCATCGGCAGTTACCTCATCAAACATATCATCAAATGAACTGTATCTCTTATATTCAGACTTATTCTTCTTCATTTCCTCATACTCTGCCAAAGCAGCTATCGTATCTGCATTCGGTGTCTGACGTTTAACCTCAAAAGGAATACCATCATGAGATACGGCACTCTTCAGAAACATTGTGATTGCCACGGACATATTAAGACCGAGATCAGCAAACAGTGTTTCTGCATTCTTTTTCAATTCAGAATCAACACGAACATTAATATTTGTTGTAGCCATTATCATCACTCCTTTCTTCAGTTTCATCATACCCTTACAGAAGCACATTGTCAACACATTGCAATCATTTGTATTGTATTTGTTTTGCGATTGCTCGTAGTTAGATTTAGATTATCTTCCGGGTTAGTGCAGCATCATTTATTCATGAAATAGATCCAAATATGATTGCATTTGTTCGACACTCCCCTGTAATTCACAGATCTAGAAGATGTTGGAGCATCAAGGGAAAACGACTTATAGTCCCGTGTCATCTAGTAAGAGAATATAGATACTGTTATGGTGCAGTTGATCCGATTAGCAGTGACAGTTTCTTTATTGTGGCTGGAAATTGTAATACAGATTGGATGAACAAGTTTTTAAGAAGGCTGTCCCAACAGTATAAGGATGATTACATAATTTTAATCATGGATAATGCAGTGTGGCATAAATCAAAAACGTTAGAAATCCCTGAAAACATTGAATTAATGTTTATTCCGCCATATACTCCGGAACTAAATCCTATTGAGCAGATATGGAAAGAAATACGCGAGAAAGGTTTTGCGAACGAGGTATTTTCAACGTTAGAACACGTGATAGATCGTTTATGTGAGACGATAAATAATCTTACAAAAGAAGTTGTAAAATCAATTTGTGCTAGAAAATGGCTAACTGGTTATTATCAGAATCTTTGATATTTATTTAGTATTAGATTCATCAACAAACTAATTGTGTGAATGTATTTTCTTTCATAGTACCTAAAAAATAGGGGAAAGCTAAAAAGAGCCTAGACTCCTTATAAATAAAGGATTCTAGACTCTTTTCTCTTATTCCCACTCAACAGTTGCAGGTGGTTTAGAAGTGATATCATACACGATGCGGTTGACATGAGCGACTTCATTAACGATTCGTACAGAGATTTTTTGTAATACATCCCATGGAATACGGGCAAAGTCAGCAGTCATGCCATCGATTGAAGTCACCGCGCGGATCCCCACCGTGTAATCGTAAGTACGACCATCACCCATGACACCGACTGAACGAATGCCTGGTAGAACAGTGAAGTATTGCCAAATATCGCGGTCAAGACCGGCTGCAGCAATTTCTTCACGTAAGATAGCATCAGATTCGCGGACGATTTCTAATTTTTCTTCTGTGATTTCGCCAAGGACACGGATTCCTAGACCTGGGCCTGGGAATGGTTGACGCCAAACGATAC